>JAKVAS010000290.1 GCA_022448165.1 Crocinitomicaceae bacterium
ATCTCATCTAAAATAGAATATGCAATATCACCATTACTTCCTAGCTTTCTACCTACAAAATCCATGGCTTGAATACCATTAGTCCCTTCGTAAATGGACGTAATTCTCACATCTCTATATACTTGTGATATTCCTGTTTCCTCAATATACCCCATTCCTCCATGAATTTGAACTCCTTCATCTACAACATAATCTAAGACTTCAGACCCCAACACTTTTAATATTGCGCATTCGGCAGCAAATTGCTCAATTCCTTTTAAGGTGGCTTTTTGCTTGTCCATGCCTCCTATTTCTAAAGCCTTAATTGCACCATCAATATCTGAACCGCATCTATATACCGCTGATTCTAACACAAAAGTTCTTATTGATTGTTCTGCCAACTTATGACGAATTGCGCCATACTTAGAAATTGCTCTCCCAAATTGTGCCCTTTCGTTCGCATATTTTATTGAGTAATTGATGGTCTCTTTTGATCCCCCCAATACGCCGGCACCTAATTTAATACGTCCAATATTTAAAATATTTAATGCAATTTTAAATCCTCCCTCTCTCTCTCCCAAAAGGTTTTCAGCGGGAATAACAACATTATTAAAAAACACTTGCCTTGTTGAAGACCCTTTAATACCCATTTTTTTCTCCTCTGGATTCAATGAAATCCCTTCCGTATCAGCTTCAACAATAAATCCTGTCAATTTTTCATCATCACCAATTTTCGCGAAAACAGTGAACACGTTTGCAAATCCACCATTTGTGATCCACATTTTTTGCCCCGTAATTGAGTATGTTTTTCCATCTTGAGATAAAACCGCTTTGGTTTTTCCGGAATTTGCATCAGATCCTGATGAAGGTTCAGTTAAGCAGTAAGCTGCTTTCCATTCTCCTGTTGCTAATTTTGGTATATACTTTTGCTTTTGAGCTTCAGTTCCATAATACAATATTGGTAATGTTCCAATTCCAGTGTGTGCTCCATAAGCAACAGAGAATGAATTTCCTCTTCCTAAATACTCTGTTGCTAAAAGAGAAGTTGGAAAATCAACGCCCATACCTCCAAATTCTTCTGGAACAGACATTCCTAGAACCCCTAACTCACCAGCCTTCTCCATCTTGGCCTGCATTACACCTTCTTCCATATTCTCAATAGCTTCTTTATCCGGATCGATTTCTTGACGGATAAAATCTAAACATGTTTGAGCAATCATTCTCTGCTCTTCAGTGTAATCCTCAGGAGTATATATTTCAGAACAATCTGATTCTCTAATTAAAAACTCTGCTCCTTTTATTGCCTCTTTTTCTTCCATTTTTTTCAATTTTCAATTTGCAATTCTCAATTCCATTCTCAATCCGACCTTAGCCTAAACATTGGTCATTGACTAAAGTATTTCTAATACGCCTGCCGCTCCTTGACCTGTACCAACACACATGGTGACAACGCCATATTTTTGATCTCTTCTTTTTAATTCGTTAATGATTTGCACAGATAATTTTGCTCCGGTACAGCCCAATGGATGACCTAAAGCTATCGCACCTCCATTAACGTTGACGATATCCGGATTAATTCCAGTTTCTTGAATAACCGCCAATGATTGTGAAGCGAAAGCCTCATTTAACTCAAACAAATCAATATCATTTGTTTTCAATCCAGCCATCTCTATAGCTCCTGGAATAGCATCCACAGGCCCTATTCCCATTATTCTTGGTTGAACACCAACAACTTTGTATGAAATCAATCTAGCAATAGGCTCAAGGTTTAATTTTTTCACCATCTCTTCTGACATCATCAAACAAAAAGCG
>JAKVAS010000291.1 GCA_022448165.1 Crocinitomicaceae bacterium
TATCCAAATAT
The DNA here is from genome assembly GCA_022448165.1 of Crocinitomicaceae bacterium. GTDB lineage: Bacteria > Bacteroidota > Bacteroidia > Flavobacteriales_D > Crocinitomicaceae > UBA4466. Next base: position 12 of record JAKVAS010000291.1, read on the forward strand.
AATTTTTCATCCGGCTTAGTTTTGGGTATTTGACAATTCGTTGATCTGCTGTTTCAACGCTTCATTTTCCTCACTCAACTGAATCATATACAGCGTTAATTCTTCGATTTTCTGCAAAAGAATAGCATCCATTTCCCCTAGATTGATCCCATTCTCTTGTACTTCAACAGCTGAAGGAACATTTGGTAAATGTCCATTTTGAGCGATAAAACCTTTCACTTCAGAAAGTGGACTTAAACCGTATGTGTCAGTGAAAACAAAATCGGGCCAATCAGCGTGTAATTTCACTGTAATTGCTTCTGCAATCATATTCCCTTTCACCGCAAATTTATACCCTTTAGAATCATTTGTACCGATACTTATATTTCCATTGTCCGCTAAAAATAAATAGTGATTTCCAAACCCATTGCTTCCGCTTCCATCATCACTTCCCCATGGTTTCCAGAAGTTGAGCCCGCCGATTTCTGCAACATCATCATATTGGTACTCGATCCCCCATTGTCCACCTTCATTCGCAGAAAATTTGTCGAATAACAAAGAACTATGCTCTCCATCAATAAGAAAAAAACGATTCTCTATGTGGAGACCAACATCTGTAGGCATACTCCCAGTAATCGGATTAACTCCAATACCTACTCCCATTCCATCAGGATTAAGAAATGTATGTTGTAAATTACCTACATTATTTAGTCCTAATCCATTGATGACAAAAGGTGAATTTGCAGTATATATAAACTCATTAGTCCCAGGTGTACCGAGGGTATTACTTCCGAGATATAATTGAGAAAAAGCCCCGCTTCCTGCCAATACTGTTGCTAGTGCAATTAAAATTTTTTCATGATTTTGTTTAATTATTGATTAATGAATTGAGTTATTGACCTCAATATCTGACAGGTTCTTAAAGAAGTGATGGAATTGTTAGTATCGTGCAGAAAAATTGAGTTTCTCGCATTCTTCAAAAAAAGTAACGTTCATGATAAAAATATAACCATCTAAACAGCCTTCATTAAGAAGAAAAGAAATTTGCTTTTCCCGTAAGTCAACAGATAATTGATTTACACTAACAACCCTATAAAGAGTGCGGAAGTTTAATTAAGGCTTAATGGAAGTCAAATCAAAACTTGCTTTACGCCTTTTTGTCGATTACTCACTTTTTTCGTTAGCTACTCAATTTCGTATTGCTTTTCGGGAAGCAGCCTTTAGATTTGTTTCGAAATATTCTTTAACCCAAAATTGGTTTTAAATGGTTTATCACTTATAAATTAAGCGCCCAGATTTATAATGATCAAATTAGTTCAAAAGCACTATAAAATCAACATCTAAGGAATATCCAATTCTAATTGTTAAACAAAAGTAAAATGAAGAAAATAAAAATATTTTTCGCCGTTCTCTTCCTCTGTCTTACGGGACAAAGCTTTGCACAGGGAGTTAGCAGTATTGACAACCAGGCAGTCGTTTTTGATAGCCCTTGGGTAGAAGAAAGTAGCTGCACAGCAATTAATGCGCGATACATAGCTGTTTCTAATCATTATACCCAAACAACTGATTATACCTATCGTGATCTCCGTTTTTTTGATAAATCTACCGGAGCCGAGCTTGCCCTTGAAAGCCAATATTCATGGGACAATCAGGATGCAACGAAAATCATGCGTCATAGCGTTCTTTCCCTGCGATGCTCCTTTCGATGCGCTTTGCTCCAAGTGCTCTCCTCCCCTCTCCGGCGGCGCTCTATCTGCGGCAGTCTGCCAGCAAGGTGTTGCTGGCGGCCTACGAGCC
>JAKVAS010000292.1 GCA_022448165.1 Crocinitomicaceae bacterium
ATGTGAGCGAAGTTTCCATCTTCCTCCACTTGTTTAGTAACAATATGGATTGCTCTTTCTAGACGGATAATAGGGTTTTCAACATTGGCAATGGAGAAAACGAGTTTGTACTCTAACCAAGACCAGTACCATGAAGTCAAATAGACCAAGAGTTTGTGCTTGCTCTCGAAATACCGATAAACAGAGGCCTCCGTTGAAGATATAGCTTTGGCCAGTTTACGAAAGGTGAAACCTTCAAACCCAATATCATATATCAATTTGATACTGCCTTGAATGATTTTCTTCCCAAGCTGACTGGATGCAGGATCCTTTAGGTAGATACTCGAGTTGACGCAGATTTCAATATTCGATAAAAGTTCTTTCAAAGTTGTTATAGTTAAAGTTTCAAATATAATAGTAATACTATTAATATTCATAGTGAATGTATCGGTTTTTTAGATTTTTTTTCATTTATACGTATTTTCCGCACTTTTACTAAAATCACCGTAAGTCAGTTGGAATAAAGGATTTTGAGGTGTTTTGTGTTTTGTTTAGTTGATGAAATAGTATTTTCCGCAATTATAATTACAGTTTTCCGCATTGTTAAATCGGAAATGGATACTTAGATTTGAAGTATTAGAGGGTGACAACACAGAGAGTTAAGTCAGTGAGTTAAGAGAATAGCAGGTAAGCCGGGAGTCTTCAAGTTTATTCTTTCATTGATGAATCTAACAATCGTTTCGTAGTGATTCATAGGCTGTGTTGACGACAAATCTAATTTCTAGTAGTAGGGGTCCAGTTTCGTTTTCGAAACTGGACTTTTCTTTTATGAAACTTTTGAACAGATCATAAAAAAAGTCACCTCAATAATTTTGAGACGACTAAGAGTCTTTTTAGCAGAGCTTATTGTATTAGGCTTTAATCAATCCTTTCTTAATTCCATACATGATTAGACCAATGGAATTCTTTGTTCCAGTTTTCTTCATCATTTCACTACGATGTTTGTCAATAGTACGCGTACTTCTATATAGTTTATCTGCAATTTCTTGAGTAGTAAATTCTTTTGACATAAGGTCAAGAATGGAAACTTCCATCTGAGTAAAGCTCAATTCGTTGTTAATGAATGTTGGGGCTATTTTCCCTTTACTAATCATCGATCGTATGAAGATTTTGGAAATGCGATCGTTGAAGTAGTATTCATTGTCCAAGACACTGTGCATAGCCATTTCTAATTCTTCCAAATCATCATCTTTCGACAAATATGCGTTTGCTCCATTTTCGATTGCTTTTTCAACGAAGCTTTCATCGTCAAACATGGATAGAATGATAATCTTCATGTTTGGGTGTTTCGTACGAAGCAATTTACTTGTTTCAATTCCTCCCATGATTGGCATCTTGTAGTCGATAATCGCGATGTCCACATTACCAATGTCCACGTGTTCTAGAAGTAATTTTCCATTTTCTGCCTGAGCTACAACGGATACTCCGCTGAAACTATTCAATAAATGTCCGAGTGCCGATCTAAATATTTCTTGATCTTCTGCTATTCCTACACTAATGTTTTTCATAGTTTCGAATTTCTATCTTAACGTTCGTTCCCTTTGGAGATAACTTTTTATAAGAAATTGTACCTCCTACTTGTTGAATACGACTCTTAATATTTTTTAATCCGAGTGAACCAGTTTTAGTTAGTTCGCTCTCAGAAGGTTTAAATCCCATGCCGTTATCTACTATCGATAATACGTAATTTCCGTCAATTATTTCCTCTGCAATTAAAATT
>JAKVAS010000293.1 GCA_022448165.1 Crocinitomicaceae bacterium
CTTAATTTTTTGATAACAAATGTTGGAATGATGATTTTTGCTGGAGGAGTTTTGGGGTTAGGATTGTTACTCTTTGTTACCCATTGGGGTGGGGGACTTGGAGTTTTTGTTGGTATGCTGTTAGGTGGGATGCTTACAGCAATGGTGCTGTTTGTTCAATATATTGAGGATTTACCAGGGGCTGTTTCTTTAGGTTTTTCAATTCCATTTTGGTTACTTATCTCTGCTTATGTGATTCTTTTTAGTTTTCTATTATTCAAGAAAATAAAATGGGTTTTGTTGATCAGTTTGTCGATGTCTTTTTTACTACTGACTTTTGCTCAGATTGAAAGGTATAGAGCTATAATGTCTCAGGAAATCACAGCGTTTAATTTTAACAAATTAGTTGTTGGATTTAAAGATAAGGATAAATTGATTGTCATGCATGATGTTAATACGGATGAACAACTGAAGAAGTTGAAGTATATTATTGAGGCATATCAAAAAGTTCAACCTTGTGAAGCCGCTTATTGTAAGCTTGGAGATGGCTGTTCAACTATTGTATTTGAAGATTATTCATTCAATATGAAACGTTGGGAAAATGGTTTTCTCTTAACCAATGAAACTACAGGTAAGGAGATGTTCTTTCGAGTAGGTTTGGGGGATGTTCCAATTATTCGAGAGGATGTTATTGATATGCCTTATCATGGTTCGAATATCTTTGATAGAAACCTTGTGTTTGGCTCGATATCAATTCGATTTAGTGATTGAATTTCTATTTTGTATTTTTGGTATACATCTTTTTGTAAGTGTAAGAAATATTTAGCAGATGAAAAGAATACTCCTGTTACTACTAATGTCGTTGTTGTTGGTCAACTCAGCTTTGACGCAATCTATTCATATAAACTCGTCCGTAAAAAAAATGGAGGAGATATTGGAAGATGATACGACTTCGAATTCTACGCGTATAGAGATTTGTAAGGAATTACTGCATAGGGATATCCCAGATTCAAATCGAGTGAAATATTATTCGTCACTTGCCAATAGTACGAGAAAGTCTAAAGAATTTGGACTTGGAATTAAATACTGTGATAGTGCTCTTTTTTTTATTCCTGAAGAGGATTTGGAAGGGAGAGCAAGAGTGAAAAATATCTTAGCAAAAATATATACCGAGAAAGGAGAGTCTGATAAAACATTAACGGTTTATTTTGAAATTCTTTCCAGTTATGAAGATGCGGGGGATATTTTAAATAGTGCTAAAATGAATAATAAGATTGGTGTTTTCTTTAAACGAATAAAGGAAATGGATCATGCGTTGTATCATTTGAAAGAGGCAGTGAGCCAAGCAGAGAAGGTAGGGGATCAAGAAACAATAGCTAATTCTTTAATGGTTTGGGGAAATGTCTTAAAGTTTAAAGAAGACTATGAAGAGGCTAGGAAGATATACAAGAGAAGTATAGATATTTGTGAAAGGAACAGTTTTAAAAGGTCGCTTGCAGGGAACTACAATAATATGGGGAGTTTATGTCGGTTGACGGGGGACTTGAAGGAAGCTATGTTATTCTATAAAAGAGCAGTTAAGATTAACAAAGAAATAGAAAACGAAACATGGTTGAGCTACAATTACAATAATATGGGGACCATATTTCAGGAAGAAGGGAATTATGGAGAAGCGCTAAGATTGTATAAGATGAGTGTTGCCATGAAGGAAAAGATTGGTGAAGATCGTGGAAGAATGGAGACAATGTTGAGCGTTGCAGAAACATATG
>JAKVAS010000294.1 GCA_022448165.1 Crocinitomicaceae bacterium
CATTCCTTTCTTATTATTACTCATTAAATAAAGAGCTTCAAACCAAGTCTTTAACTTTAGTTTACTCGCTTCAAAAAGTGTCCCACTTCTGAGTGTAGTTCTGAAATTACAAGAACTGCATTGCCATTGTTCCTTGCCTTTTAGCCAATAATGTTTTGTGCAATCACATTTTTTACATACGATACCTGCTTCCTCTCGTGCAGTTTTTAAATGCAACCGGCAACTGGCTTCTGTGGGGAATTTGCTGTAGAATTCTGATATAGTCATGATTTCAATTTTTATCAAAATTCGTAATCAACAACGTTAACTATTTACGTCCTGGTATCTTTACGGAGAATCATTTAAAATTAAAGAGTTGTTTTACTATTTATAATTTTTTAAATTGTGGAGGAAAGATTTTAATTAAACGATATAGGATCAACATAAATTAGTTGAGTAATTTACAGTTAAATTGTTCGGCTTCTTATTTTATTGTAAACTTAAGGTCCCTGTTAATCCAATAACTACTTGTTGAGAATAGGTTGTCTTATTTCCGATTAAATAAGGTCCTTTCAGTTCAATTAATAATCAGAAAGAGGTATCTGAAAATCTTTAAGAGTAGGAACAATTTAATTATTTATTTATGAAAAAAAAAATACTAATTTGTGTGGCATGTGCTACGCTATGCCTTTCAGCTAATGGGCAAGTACAAAATCATTTGAATAACAATAATGATCAAAGTAGAACCTTTTTTAAGGTGACTAATGCCAATTCTTTAAATGGTGGTTTGCGTTTAGGTATCAAAGCCGGAGATGTTGGTGGTAACGCAGGATTCATAATATTAAAGGAGAATAAACACTTATTTTTTTCAACGAACAACCTTGAAAGAATGAGAATTTTGAATTCAGGAGAAATCGGAATCGGGACCACAAGTCCTTCTGAGTTCATAGATGTTGATGGCAATGCGAGAATTAGGCAAATTTCTTTTGGTACGAATGATTTTATTACGACAAACGAATTAAATGGTACCTTGCATAAGATAGCGTTTACTGGAAATGCCAATGACGTTTTGTTGGGCAATGGAACATTTGGACCAATAGGTAGTTCTGGCCCTGACAATGATTGGGAGGTTACAGGAAACGATATGCAATCCATACCTGCTGGTAATGTGAGTATAGGTACAGCTCCCATTCCATTGTTTAAATTTTACACTTCAACAAATGATGATAATGTGAGTGCAGCAGGAGCTTTTTATAAACTATCTTCTGCAAATCAAGTAGGTACCTCTATAGGTGTTTTTGGTCTTAGTAAAGACAGTAAATCTGAGGGGATCGGAGTGAAAGCACAAGCACAAACGTCAGAGGTTGGAGGTGCTTCTACTGGAGTTTCTGCAATTTCTTTGGGCACCTGCCAATCGATCACTGGTGTTCGTGCATCCACCTCTGGGACGGCATCAATTGTAGGTATAGGAATACAATCAGTTTCTGCAGTGAGCACTCCAATTCAATATGGGGTTCAAAGCACATCTGGTCTTGCCAATCTGAACACAAACTTTAATTGTGGGATGAGATCGATTGGCTATGGAAATGACGTATCAGCAGGTTCTGGAAATTATGGTGTTCATGCCACAGCTAATCCAGGTGGGTTAACATCCACCAATATAGCTGTTTCAGCCTATGCGCAGCGACCACCAAGTAATGTCGCGGGTAATCCAGATGTAAATTATGGGATATATGCATCTGCTGATAATGATGGAGTCGTCAATTGT
>JAKVAS010000295.1 GCA_022448165.1 Crocinitomicaceae bacterium
AATAGTTAAGTTATCCGACTCAATTTGTCCTTGAGCGGAAACAAAGAATTGCAGCAAAAATATGATGGATAAATATTTCTGTTTGTTCATAAGCAGTAAATAATACAAAGTAACGGTATAACGTTCGCACATATAAAAGTTACTCGCACTATCAGAGTCGCAGTTTCATTAAGGTTGAAAGTTACTTATCCTTGAATACACATTTAAGTCAACAAATTATTGATGTAATTGAGTTCATCAATAAGGTCAAAGGGTTTCATTATGACGCGCTCAATGGAATAATCATTAAGCCGTTCAAGAGATTCAACCTGCCCAGTGGATACAATAATCTTGGGCTTTTCTTCAATGCTCGCAAAATAATCCAGAATGACGAATCCATCGGACCCTGGCATATTTATGTCGGTTAAAACAAGGTCAAATCGTACTTTTTTTAACTGGTCGATAGCTCGATCACCATTATTAGCCGTAAATACTTCATGTCCGAAGGTGTCAAGTGCTTCTTCCCAAACGGCAATAATTCCCTGTTCATCATCAACTACTAATACCTTTTTCTTACTCATAATTTACTATTCAAATTTCTATTGGAGATATGGGGAAGTCAAGAATGAATTGTGTATTCTGAGCTTCACTATTTATCCGAACTGAACCGTCATGGAATTCCATTGTTTCCCGAACGAGAGAAAGCCCCAATCCAGTACCATGATTAATCTCCTTTGTGGAAAAGAACGGAGTGAAGATCTTATCTATTTTTTCCTTTGCTATACCGTTACCACAGTCCGTAAAGATTATTCTGTTTATCTCAGGTATCGATTCCGCTTCAATTTTAATCCACTTTTCTTCAGTGAATTGAATTGCATCAAAGGAGTTGTTTAGGAGATTTATAAAAACCTGTGAGATCATTTCATTATGACAAAATATCCAGATATCCTTTGATATGTTGACTCGAATATCAATGTCCTTTTTCTTAAACTTATCATTGCAAAAGCTTAGGGTGTCATTGACAATATCATTCAAACAATACCAGTCTTTTTTGTGATTGGTTGATTCTCTGGAGAAAGTCTTCAAATTTTTTATTATTGAGGAGATTCGATGTGCTGTTGAATTAATAACGCCGACACTTGATCGAATGTAGCCCATGTCAATTTCACCTTTTTCCAGCTTCATATTGATTAACTGGGCTTTTGCGGAGATAATGGTTAAAGGATTGTTAATCTCATGAGCAATCCCACTCGCCATTTGCCCTGTAGACCCTAACTTGGAGTGCTGAACTAGCTGTTCTTGTCTACATTGGATTTCTTTAATGGACCTTGATTGTCTGGCATCAATAATTTTCAGAATAAACCCTTGTTTCCCGTTTTGATAGTTTAACATTCGTACACCAGATATGACAACGGGTATAAGTTCATTGTCTTTACAATTAATAATTGACTCAAGCTCATTTAGCGGTTCATCATCATTGAAAAATGATTTCAGTTCGGGGCTATCTACTTTAAAATAATCTAGGAAGTTTTGGCTCAGGATGTGATCGGTCTCAACACCAAGAATAACAGTTACGGAATTGTTGATTTTTGTAATTTTCTGATTTTTATCCAGAACAAACAACATATCGCTAATTGAGGAAAAAACATTTTCCATTTCGAGATTTGCTGTATTTAGCTCTTCTTTAGTGGTACAGAGATCCTTAACTAAATTGTTAATCCGATCAGTATTGGCTTTGGCTAACTGT
>JAKVAS010000296.1 GCA_022448165.1 Crocinitomicaceae bacterium
AACTTCTTCAGGAATATAAGTAGAGAACATTTTACCCAGATACGTAAACTGCACTCTTTTTAAGAAAGCATCACCGAGTGAATCTTCATTTGGAACTAAAAACACATTGACCAAGATCTTTTGTCTGCTGTTAAGCCGCTTCTCTTCCCATTGCGGAGATAAAACTATACGATTATTCAAATGGCCTTCTATCTCAATTGGTTCCGAAAGCTCGGCAACATATGAATTGATTTCATCATCGATAATAATACGGTTCTTCAATAATACACATTGATTAAGACCAGAAATTTCAGGTACTAACTCATTTACAATATCAAACTTCCTACTTGTTTTTAATTCAATCCAATGTCCCGATACATCATTTCTCACTATTGCTCGAGGAAACAGGCTTCTGAACGGAAATGTTAAGGGCTCAATATAACCTCGTATTATTTTCATGCTACCCATAGAAAGAATTAAGAAGAGTATAAAAAACTGCAAGTTCAATGCATTAGTGATTAAAAATTCCTTCCCAAAATTACTGCCGAAATTCAGAGAAACGGCAACGTAACCAGTCATCAGAATCGCAATTGAAATGAACAACAGAATGAACTTCATTCTTTCCGCCCTAAAGCGGATAGCGGGATTATAAAAATTAGAATTATTTAATGTATTCCCTGCATAAAGAATCCATAAATAGATCATCAAAATAAGGACCAAATCACTTACCCAATAATAGTTTATAGCCCACCAATCCAGCAACCAGAAATCATAGAATCCATGTAAAAAAGAAGCTATGAAATAGAACAAGAAAAACATTAGAACTTTGTTATATCCTCTATACTTCGCAAGCATAAGTCCATAACCAATTGTGGCGCTGAAGGACATGTAAACAATACAGCAATAGAATCCACGAATACTAATATTGGTTAACCCATTATCGAAATATCCTATATTTTCTATAAATGCAAACCCTAGCCCTGAAACAGATGCGTAAAGAACATAATCAAAGGGTTCATTTATAGCCTTAGTTAATTTTAGCATTATTAAAACCGGAATAATCTTAACCAACTCTTCAATTCCTCCTATTGATATTACCATGTACCATAAATCCTCAAAAGGATGAGAAGGCCTATTGTAGTCCACAAATTCCCAGAGAAAGTCGTGCATGGGATATAGTAACTGCATTGAAATAATGGAAAGGATAAAAGTCATAACTAGATGAATCCATTTCTCAGGTTCATAGATATCCATTTTTCGTAAAAAGTAAACCCAAAGTATTAATAAGAAAAGTGCAGCTAAAACTCCAGGAAAATGCCATCGATCAATTTCAAATTCCAGTAATAATCCCCAATATGAAGAGAAATCAAACTCGTTAAAAAAGGTAATCCGTTTTACATAGTGGGGCAAATAAGCTACAATGTTTTCATCATATACCAACGCCTTCAATTTGGTCTGATCATCCGTTGCCCTATATAAGTATGAAAGCGCAGTATAAGAATAATCAACTCCTTCACCCTTTTGAATACTATTTAATAGATGGGTCTCTGAACTATCCACATAATACCAATCATATCTTAAATAATCGGCTAGACCTTGCACGTATTCAAAGTAAGGGATACTCTTATCAGAGATTGAACTTAAATGCCCTTGGATAGATTTAGAATCCTGAAGTAAATTGGCCATATGAAGAGCCGTAAACAGATGTCCTATGTCCTGAATTATCGTGTCT
>JAKVAS010000297.1 GCA_022448165.1 Crocinitomicaceae bacterium
CTTTTTAGGTGATGTTAGCATTAGTTCCTTTCATAGTACAGTCTATAGAACTCAGTTCGTTTTATATATTCTTCCAACGATAAGTCTACACTACCACCAAGCTCCCTATTGTAATCTCTGCATATACGAACGTAGATATCTTCTATCCGAATGTAATTCCCAACAGGGCTTCTTTTGAAGGTGCTCCATCCTGAAGGGGTAATTATTGAGTCATTTGATTTCGTGTACTCAGGTGGAGGAAGAAGCTCCCGCCTATTCTGATCTACATTTCCCTCATTCATTGTCATTTGTTCAATTGTAAAAATGTCACTTATTGAGAAACGCAAGGTTGAATCTATTTTTGATTGCTCAAGTAATTTAATATATTGATTTACTATGTCAGAGTGACCATAATAATTTCGGACATCAGGAAATTTATCTAAAAACAAATATGGGATGAGAATTTTCCTTGCTTCATCTAATTGCCCTTTCCCTTCGAAGCAAATTGATTTCATGAAAGAAACATGAATTCCAGCAGATACATTATAGGTATAGCGCCGAGGAATTGATGTGAAATTTTCAATAGATGAACTGTCTAAATGAAGTAGGCAAGAATCGTATTGTTTTCGATCTAGGTATGACGACGCTAAATAAAAGTGCCCCCAATTTTTAATTCTTTGAGTTGGTAAATATTTACAATACGAATCCCATTTTGTTCTCGATTTTTCTGGAAATCTGGTTTTCAATTTTTTGTAGTCATATTCGAGCATTAATTTTGAGTACTTGTATAACTGATTAAAATCTTGTATCTTGTACAATTCGTTCCCAATCCAATTTAAAGTAAATGGAACAATAATGGAGTCAGAATATTTATTGTACATAGAATCTAAATGAGAGTCAATATTATCCCATTCGCCGCTTATAACATCCTGTTTTATTGGTTCATAACATAAGTGAATATTTTGACCATAACTAAAGTTCTGCAAAACAGTGATAAGGAATATGATTGTAATTCTACTCATTTCAATTAATGCTAACGTTTAGTGTAAAATGCGTTTTAATGCATTTTTACACAGTGTTGTAGAGTGTTTTTATTCTTCATTCCATTGTTCTAAATCCTCAACTGGACGAGGAAGTCTACCTTCAAGCCACTTCATAAGTGTACCTGGCTTAAACTCTTTATCTTTTGTTTCTATGACCCACGAGAGAAAATCATATGGTCCACCATTCATGTAGGGCGGAGGAGAAACTGGATAAAATACTGTTGGTAATCTCTCATCAATTGACAAGTAGTTCATCACGTGTCCAAATTCCTGAACCACATTCCAAGCCAATTGATTTTCTATGTCAAGTGAAAATTTCACCCACCAAAACCCATCTTCGTCACCATATGATATTGGTTTCTGAACGGAAGGTACTTTCTCTAGGTATTCAATCAATGTTTTAAATGCTCTATCATCCATATCAGTCTTCTCCTTCAATTGTTACAGGTAAATACTCAAGACCAACATTTAACGCCATATACAAGTCTATTGCTCCGTCATCACAATCCACAATTAATAACGTATGCGGCTCTTTTTCTGAAGCCATTTCAACTTTTTCAATGCTATTTATCCTAACCGACATTGAGATACTTGAATTAAGAGGAATGTTCACAAACCAATTCTCTTCAATTTGTCCTTCTTTAATCTTACCAATTAAATAGAATTGTTTTCGATTTCGGATTG
>JAKVAS010000298.1 GCA_022448165.1 Crocinitomicaceae bacterium
ATTCTCGAAGAGCGTCTGTTAATTGGTGACCCGTACGATTTTAATAAAACGGTTATTGACGGGGATGATTTAAGACGTTATTGATCGGATACAATGGCGTTGGTAACTTCTCGAATCAGTTCAGTTTCATAGCCTTTTGAATGCAAGTAGCGTTGCAATTTTGTGAGGCGTTGCCAATTGTCTTCCGTATTAATCAGTCGGTTTTTTGATTCGGCGAGTTGAACAAGGGTTGCATAATACTCCTGTTCTTCAATTTCCTCCATGCCTTTTTTGATCGAATAATCTGAAATTTGCTTTTGTTTAAGGTGCTGTTTAATTTTTATACGGCCCCATTTTTTTATGCGGAACTTACCGCTGACAAAAGCACCTGCAAAGCGTTCTTCGTCAAGGAAATTGTTTTGTATTAAATCAGAGATGAGGACGTTAACGTCCTCATCATCTAATTTCCATCCTGTTAGTTTTTTTCTGACCTCTGAATGACAGCGTTCTTGATAAGCACAATACGCTTCAATTTTTTGTTTGGCTTCGAGTAATGAATACTTCGATTTCATAAAAGAAATTAAGTATTTATTTCTTCGCCTGAGGCATTCAGGAATTTGTATTCTAAAATGTGGTTGGCGTTGTTGGCCCTAATTGATACCCATTTCTTAAACTCCAAGAACCATTTCCATTGTTTAGAAATTAAGCCCTTTTTAAAGTAAGACTCTAAGTATGGATGTACAATTAGTGTCAATTTCTTCTCGTTCTTGTCCTGTATTAAATGTTTCAGTTTGCTTTCTATTTCATCAGCAAACATAATCGAAGCCTGAATTTTACCGGTTCCTCCACAGGTAGGGCATTTTTCAGATGTTTCAATATTTGTAACAGGTCGAACACGTTGACGAGTAATCTCGACAACACCAAATTTACTCGGTGGTATAATACTGTGCTTCGCTTTGTCCTGACGCAACAATTCACGAAGTTTTGTGTAAAGCAATTTATTGTTCTCACGTTTGTGCATATCAATGAAATCTACACAAATGATTCCACCCATATCACGTAATCGTAAAACGCGAGCTAATTCTTCTGCAGCTTCAAGGTTTACAGTAATAGCATTGTTTTCCTGTGTGTCATTTTTAGCACTGCGGTTTCCACTATTCACATCCACCACATGCATGGCTTCCGTATGTTCAATAATCAAGTATCCACCACTTTTTAATGGAACCTTTTTACCAAATAAGGTTTTGATTTCTTTGTTTACACCAAAGTGCTCAAATATATCAACACGACCTTTGTATTCTTTTACAATACTCGCCTTTTCAGGGGCTATTGATCGTACGTAATCCTTAATCTCTTCTAATAGTACCGGATCATTTACATGTATTTTTGTAAAATTCTCATTTAAGGTATCTCTCAGTAAAGATGAAGCTCTGTTTAATTCTCCAAGTACACGTTTAGGTGCTCTGGAGTTTTTTAGATTGGCATGCATTTTTCTCCAACGATCTAATAAATCCTTTAAATCGCCGTCAATTTCTGCCAGCTTTTTGTTCTCCGCAACAGTTCGGATAATCACTCCGAAGTTTTTAGGTAGAACACTTTTAACAATGTCTTTTAAGCGTTTCTTTTCTTCAACATCTTTTATTTGTTGAGATATAGAAACCTTATTCGAAAACGGAACCAATACCAAAAACCTTCCAGCCAAGGTAATTTCCGAGCTTAATCGAGGG
>JAKVAS010000299.1 GCA_022448165.1 Crocinitomicaceae bacterium
AGAAGCGATTCAAAACAGGAGCTTTGAACTCCATTGATTTAATGAGCTTTCAGAGTAATTATGAATCAACAATGATCCAGCATTACGAAAATCTGTTTAACCGTCTGGACACTTATTTGGAAATCCATAAGCTTACAGGGAAATTGGGATTGACTTATTCTAAGTAACATAGAATCGTTACTTTTAAATTCTAACACTACATGAATGGAACAATATTATTCAAACGACTCCTTTACCGCGTTCAAAACAGAAGACGGAATTTTAATTGAAGAAAAGAAGAAAGGATCACTCAAGATGCTGCTAATTATTTTAGGACTTGGGGTTCTAATGCTAATTGGTGGATTTGTGATTGGTTTGTTCGGAGGAACAATTGGTTTAGCAATGGCTCCATGGCTTATCTGGGGATCTGCTCTTGTTATTGCCGTTGCGGTTATTGCCTTCGTAATTACACTTGTAATGAATCGAGATCCGAAAATTGTCTTCAACACTAAAAACAATGAACTTTCTCTTCGCGGAAAAATTATTCCTTTTTCTGACATTGAATCTATCGCGCCTCAAGAGTAACCAATGATGGGGAAAACAATGATGTTTGCATTCATGATGATTAACGGAAAAAAGAAATCTCTTTTTAGTACTGCAATTGTTGCTCCAGACCCAAAGGAAATGATCGATTTCATCTCTAACTTACATGATGTCGTTCAGAAAGCATAAAAAGCATTGTACCTTTCGTGGATTCTATCATAGTGATTCAAATGTCTGTAATCATGGAGTTGCAATCCCATGTCTCATTTGATCGTTCTTAAACTATACTCGAAAAAGAAGTTTTCGAGTTGTTGGTGAATGTCTTGTGCTTTACAAATATTCGGCAACAGGAGTAGCATTAAAATCACGCAATTGTATTTGTTAGTTTTCATAACACACTGTTCTTTTCGGGGGCAATACAAAAATCCTTTAGTTTAATCAATGTTGCTATGCTCGCATGTTTTACTAAAACACACCCCTTGTAAATACAAAGAAAAATTCTGACTAGCGTTTTTATAAATGTTTAATTGTCAGTCTATTAAAATTTAATTTTTTCTCTCGAAAATCAGCTTCTGTAACGTTAGATTGGGAAGTCAGTTTCTCTAGGGAGACAGGGGAATTACACATAACGGTAAATTTTATGAGTAGTGGCAGATTTCGTGGCACTTTCATGTCAAAACGCTGCGAAGTTTGAGCGGGCTACAAACTTTGAAATGTACCACGAAATCTGCCATTACTTCTACAAAATGTTTTAGACTTATTCTTTTTCAATTCAGAAATTATATAAATTAATCTACAGACCATTATGGCCGTCATAGTACCTTAAATTTTTCCTGATATGCTTCATATCTTGGATTAGTATTCGAAGAAATGATAAGTTGAACAATGTTTATTGCACCATAAGTATCTGTATTGTAATAATTAAATGGATAATCAAATAGTGTCCATCCGAATGTCTTTAGGCGATTCAAAGCAGTATCTTTACCAAAATAATTCAATAAATCCCCCATGATGTAGACTCCGAACACTCCATACCAGGTTCCGCTGGCAAAATTCCAAACCACGTCTACACTCTTTTTTTTGAGGAATGCATCTCTTACCACATTGAATTTCGCTGCTGCTGGATAATTGAA
>JAKVAS010000003.1 GCA_022448165.1 Crocinitomicaceae bacterium
ATATCCATAGAAACTTTTCCTCCTGCTACTTCTTGAATTAACAAAGCTGCACGTTTCAATGCATAATCTGTTAAGTTAGGGTCAACTCCTCTTTCATATCTAAACGACGCATCCGTATTCAACGCGTGCATTTTTGCCGTTTTACGAACTGAAACGGGGTTGAAATACGCCGATTCAAGAAAGACATTCATTGACGTTTCAGAGATCCCTGAATCAGATCCTCCTAATACACCTGCTATACATAAGTGATCCACTCCATTGGTTATCATCATATTTTCACTCGATAACTGACGATCGACCCCATCTAGTGTCGTAAATACATCTTTATCCTTAGCGTTCTTCACAACTATCTTTCCATTCAGCTTATCCGCATCAAAAGCATGGAGTGGCGTTCCTAATTCATGCATTACAAAATTAGTCACGTCAACAACATTATTAATTGGCGAAAGTCCAATTGATCGAAGACGTTTCTGCAACCATTCAGGAGAAGCTTTTACCGACACTCCCTGAATTGACGTTCCCATATATCTTGGACATAGTTCTTCATCCTCAACAGAAATTTCAATTTTTAAATCATTATTATCTACCTCAAAAGAATCTACAGAAGGAATATTCAATGATTTATTAGCTTTTTCATGTACATTCAAATAGGCGATCAAATCACGTGCAACTCCAACATGTCCCATTGCATCTGAACGGTTTGGAGTAAGTCCGATTTCAATCTCATAATCATCTTCTAAATCAAAGTAGCTAGAAGCCTTTTGCCCTATTTCCGTCTTTTCATCTAGAACTAAAATTCCATCATGTGATTTCCCTAAACCTAACTCATCTTCAGCACAAAGCATCCCATGAGACTCAACACCTCTAATTTTAGACTTCTTAATCTTAAACGACTCCTCTGGTGATGGGTACAACGTACAACCTACAGTGGCAACAACGACCTTTTGTCCAGGACCAACATTTGGAGCACCACAAACAATTTGGATTGGTTCACCTCCAACAGAAACTGTTGTTACATTTAACCTATCCGCATCCGGGTGCTTTTCACAGGTCAACACCTCTCCAATAAAAACACCTTCCAATCCACCCTTCACTGCTTCAACCTTATGTAAGCCTTCTACTTCTAATCCTGTATCTGTAAGAATTTTCCCCATCTCTTCTGGGCTCAACTCTGTATCTACGTATTGTTTCAACCAATTATACGAAACCTTCATGCACTATTCTTTTTCTTGCGATTTAAACTCTATGCAGTAGTACGACCCATTATCATTATTATATGAAAATGTGCCATCCAACTGATCAACCAACGTTTGAATAAGTTCTATTCCTAACGAGCCGACTTTTGATCCTGCGACCTCAAAATTAAATCCTTTTCCATTATCTCCAATAAACAATCGGTAGCAATCTTCATCTATTTTAGTTAATTCTACAGAAAGTACACCCTCAACCTCCTTGTCAAAGGCATGTTTAAGCGAGTTCGAAATAATCTCATTCGTAAGCATTCCAAGTGGTAACAGGGTGTCCACGCCTAAGTCATCAATATCAATTATTACATTTGTCGAAATAATCTGTTCCAACTTATAAGCGCTCACTAATTCATCAATTAATTTTTGATAATAGTCTTTTACGTCTATTCTTGCCAATTCTCCGCTCTTATAAAGTGATTCATGAACCAAAGCCATCGAAGAAACGCGCTGTTCAAAGTCGAGTAATAATTCTCTTTCATGATTACTTTCAACTTCAGCTTGTTGTAAGCGAACTAAACTTTTCATGATTTGTAAATTATTCTTTACCCTATGATGAATTTCTTTCAATAGAGTTTCTTTCTCTTCAATACTTACAGTGGTTGCGACCAATTGTTGATTGGTTATCTCAAGCTCTTTTGATTTATTCCTATACGCTTGCTGCTTTCGATTTAAAAGAAATAATAGAACGCTAAACGCTATCAACAAGATAGTTAATGCCAAAATTAGCATGAATGAAATCTCCTGATTCTTCTCCAACTCCTCTTGACGACTAGCAAGTAAATAATTGACCTCTCCTAATTTGTTTATTCTGATCTCCTTTTGCTCATCTCTAAAATGGGCTTGTAAAACCTCTTGCGCAATACGTGATGATCTATCATCTAATGTATCTAACTCGTTAAAAACACTAGATAAATACAAATAAGCTCGCTGATGATCACCATGTCTAGCAGCAAACTCTGCATTATTAATTGTAACCTCTCTGAGTACAATATCATTTAAATACTTCACTGCAAACTCACTTGCCTTTTTAGAATATAAAGTATAACGAATGTCGTCTCCTTCATTTAAATACACTTCCGATAAATTGAGGTAAGTCGAAGCGATAGTTTCAAAATCTTTACACGCCAACTTTATCCCTTCTGCTTTCTTCAAATAATCAATGGCAAGTATTGAGTTTTCCATATCGAGATATGTTAATCCAATATTATTGTAAGTATATCCCAACCTTGTCAGATTAGATGTTTTCTCTCTATTTTCAATAGATTGCGAATAAAACAAAAGGGCTCTTTGAAAATCCCCCTGTAAACGCTCAATATTTCCAATATTATTGTAAACATCTGCAAGCCCCTTGAAATTTTTATTATTCAAATGAATCTCCTCTGCCTCAAAACAATATTCAAGTGCATCTTTATAACTGCCTCGATTTTTTAAAACAATACCAATATTGATGCAAGCTGACGCTACATGTTCATCTAAACTGCACTCTTTTGCTAATTCATACACCTCATGATAAATTGATAATGCAGCATTATAGCTCTCCATTCGCTTATGTACCTTTCCCATATTAGAAAGACACTTTAATTCAGAATTAATGTCCTTTAATTCAGCGAATAATTTACGAGCTTTAGATGATGTAATCAATGCTTCTCCATAAAGAAGCGCTTTTTTTTGATATTCAACCAGTTGAAGATAAGATTGGGCACACTCTTCCTTGTCTCCAAATTTTTCTATCAATTCAACCGCTTTTCTTTTATGGTTTTCTGCTAGATTATAATTTTCCGTTTCAAAATATATGATCGAAAAAGCATCTTCTAGATCTAGTTGAAGTTTCCAATCTGATTCTGTAATAAACGATTTTGCCTTTTCTAAATACCATAAAGACGAATCTCTTTCTCTTACATTAAAAGACAGCTCAATACATAACTCACCGCTCCTTTTTTGACTGGTGGCGTTTGATAATTCAATTAATAAACTATCCTTCACAGAAGCTTGTCCCCATCCATTTGCATGTGGCAGAAGAAGCAGAATAAGCAAAACACGGTACATTGCGTTAAAGTTATAGAAAAACAATGGTTATCACCGAATTCTAGTGAGACTTCCTACACTAAATCAGGCATCATTTTTAACATCCATAACTTTGTTGGCACTTTCAATTTTCCGATTTTTGTCAAAAATTGTTGATTGATGAGACATTTTCTCCTATTCCTACTAACAATATCAAGTTTTGGCGCTATCGCCCAAACGAAATATACACTTAGCGGATATGTAACAGATGCTAGCAATGGAGAATCGGTAATTGGAGCGAAAGTGTATATCGACTCAATCCGAAAAGGGGCGATCACCAATAATTATGGGTTCTTTTCTTTAACCGTTCCGAGTGGAACTTACTCTGTGCAATTCAGAGCAACAGGATTACCTACAGAAAAGAAGATCATTAATTTAACAAAAGATGTTCAACTTGATATCGAGCTAGGTTCGAATGAGCAACAAATTGAAGAGGTAACAGTTAGCGCCACAGCGGAAGAAAATACTAAAAGCACCAAAATTGGTCAAATTGATTTAAACATCGATGAGATAAAAACTTTACCTGCATTTATGGGAGAAGTAGACATTATCAAAACGATCCAACTGTTACCAGGGGTGTCATCTGCAGCCGAAGGTGGACAGGGATTTTATGTTCGAGGTGGAGGTCCAGATCAAAACCTAGTTCTACTTGATGAGGCTACAGTCTATAACGCGGCACACTTATTTGGGTTCTTTTCAGTTTTCAATGCAGATGCGGTAAAAGGAGTTAACTTAATTAAAGGTGGAATGCCCGCTAACTTTGGAGGGAGAATGTCTTCTGTTTTAGAAGTGACTATGAACGAAGGAAATAACAAACGTTTAGGTGTAAAGGGTGGAATTGGTGCAATCTCCTCAAGAATTACAGTAGAAGGACCTTTAAAAAAAGACAAAGGTTCATTCGTTGTTTCAGCAAGAAGAACTTACATTGATCTTATCATGAAAGCTGCAATTCCTGACAGCTCACCTTTTGCTGGCTCTAGCTACTTCTTCTATGACCTGAACCTTAAAATGAATTACAGGCTAGGAAAAAAAGACAAATTATTTCTAAGTGGATATTATGGTAAAGATGAATTCTCTTTTGGAAACAAAGAAGATGACTTTGCCGTGAGAATGCCATGGGGCAATGGAATTGCAGCATTGCGCTGGAATCATTTATTTTCGAATAAGTTATTCATGAATGTAACAGGAACATTCACGGATTATTTATTCAGCTTTGGATCTGAACAAGATGAATTCAAATTTGAGCTTAAATCTGGAATTAGAGACTGGGGAGGAAAAGTTGATTTCACCTACTTCCCAAATTCTAGACATAAAATAAAGTGGGGAGTAGATTATACCTATCATACATTTACCCCTACGAGCGTTTCAGCATCTCAAGAGGATATTGTTTTTGATACAGGATTAGCACAAAATCTTAAAAGTCATGAATCTGCAGCTTATGTATTAGACGAATTTGACTTAACTGAGAACGTTCGAATTAATGCAGGACTCCGATACAGCACATTTCAGCATGTTGGTCCATTTACGCGATACATCAAAGGAGATATTAGCACACCAGACTCTACAGTTGAATACGGAAAAGGTGATTTGATCAAGTTCTACCATGGACTAGAACCTCGTTTATCAATGCGTTGGTTGTTAAAAGATCGAAGTTCAATAAAAGCTGGGTATTCATACAACTATCAATATGTTCATTTAACTTCATTATCAGCCGTTTCTTTACCTACAGATATCTGGTTTCCTACTACCAACCTTGCAAAACCTCAACAGGGATGGCAAGGTTCTTTAGGATACTTCAGAAACTTTGCTAAGAACCGCTATGAGACATCTGTAGAGATTTACTACAAAGGAATGAACAACTTAATCGAATATAAGGAAGGTGCACTCCCATCTGATAACGTAAATGATAATACAGATAATTTACTTACGTTCGGCCGTGGATGGAGCTATGGTGCAGAATTTTTTGTAAAAAGAACCTACGGAAAAATTACTGGATGGGTTGGCTATACTTGGAGTAAAACGGAACGCGTATTTGAAGATTTAAACGAAGGTAATCCCTTTCCAGCAAAATACGACCGAAGACATGATGCATCAGTTGTTGTAAGCTACAAACCCAACAAGCGATGGGTATTTAGCTCCGCTTTCATTTATGCCACGGGAAACACGCTCACCTTGCCTTCTTCATGGTATGTCCAAGATCAAGATTTACTATTTAATTACGGTCAACGAAATTCAACTCGAATGGCTCCATATCACCGCCTAGATCTATCAGCAACGTGGTACTCTAAAGCCTATAAAGAAAAAGAAGACCCTGAAACAGGGGAAATCATTCAAGTTAAAAAACGTTTTAAAAGTAATTGGGCTTTCTCGATATACAATGTCTATAATCGCGCTAACCCTTATTTTTTATACGTAGATAATGATGGTGATTTCTTAGAGGGGAATTTAGAAATTGCAGTAAAGCAAGTCACTCTTTTTCCAATTATACCAAGTGTAACATGGAATTTTGAATTTTAACAATATGAGATATACATTTTATTCCACCCTTTTCTTAATGACAATCATTGCAGTTAGCATATTCGGTTGTACAAAAGAAGTGACTATTGATATACCAGGCTATGAAGAACAACTTGTCATTGATGGCCGAATTGAAACTGGACAGCCTCCAATCATTTTCATTTCAAAATCATCAGAAGTATATGCTCCAACAAATGTAGATGCCTTTCTAAACGGTTTTGTTTCTGGTGCTTTAGTTTCAGTATCCAATGATATTACGACTATTCAACTCGATGAAATTTGCAGTGACAATCTCCCCGCAGGATCAGAAGATCAGATTGCAGCACTTCTTGGTATTCCTGTCGACCAATTATCGAATTATAATTTATGTGCGTACACCTCCCTAAATCCTGCTATTTGGGGTGAAGTTGGAAAAACCTATGATCTAACCGTAACTCTTGATGGACAGAGTTATACCGCACAAACCTCTATCGTTCAACCTACAATGTTAGATAGCCTTTATTGGAAACCTGAAGGGAATAGCTCTTATGGCTTTTCTTGGTGCACTCTATCCGACTCGCCAAATCAATTTGATGCCTATAAATGGGAGATAAAACGCATCAATACAAATGCTAACGGCGAGCCAACTGATGCCAATTTCACGGCTCCTGACAATCCCGTATTTGACGATCAATTTTTTGATGGATTAACCTTTGACTTCTTTTACGACAATCCTCATGGAGGAGGACCAGGTGTACCAGATCAGTATAGCTGGCACTATTTTTATGGTGATTCCGTTGTGATTAAGCTATCAAAAATGGATGAGCAAACCTACGAGTTCATGGAAAAGAAATACACGCAACTTGCAACTGCTGGAAATCCATTCGCAACTCCGACCAACATCCCAACCAACCTTTCAGGTGGTGCCTTGGGAGTTTGGGCTGGATATTCTCCTAGTTTTGATACCTTGTGGTGCGTTCCGTAAGGAAAATGATATTAACACGATCTATTAATATGCGGCTCTTTATATTGTATATTCTTGTGAGTTTTAATGGTTTTGGTCAAACGGCTGAATACATGAAAATGATTGAAACGTACTACAATGATTTCCCTACTATTTCATGCACAACTGCAGCACAACTTATAGGAGACAGTAGCATCTATTTTCTGGATGCAAGAGAAGAAATTGAATTCAATGTTAGTCATATTAAAGGAGCAAAAAATATTGGTTATAATGACTTCAAACTTGAAAATATAAAAAGCATCCCAAAAAATGCAACAATAATTGTTTATTGCAGTATTGGAGCCAGAAGCCAGAATCTTGGGGAGAAAATAGTTGCCGCTGGATATAAAAATGTAAGAAACCTTTATGGCGGTTTTTTCCAATGGAATAATTCTGGACTTCCTAAATATTCGAATAATCGACGAACAAATAAAATTCACGGATATTCAAACGATTGGGGGAAATGGATAACTAAAGGATCTATTGTTTACTAGAAATCATTATGAAAAACGATAATTTGCTAATTGTATTCGTTAAGAATGCAGTATTAGGCCACGCTAAAACACGCTTAGCGAAAAGTATTGGAGACAAATCTGCATTCGAGGTATACAAGACTCTTTTGTCTATCACGGAAAGAGAAACTACATCATTAGATAATTGTGATGTTCATATCTACTTCTCAAATGAAGTTGCTGATGACTTATGGCCAGGTAAGCCAAAGTTTGTGCAACAAGGAAAAGACTTAGGAGAACGCATGGAAAATGCATTCATACAAGGTTTTAAAGCAAATTATAAACAAATCATTGGAGTTGGCTCTGATCTTCCCGACTTAAATGCAACTATAATACAAGAAGGCCTTTCTGCCTTAACAGAAACAGACACTGTATTCGGACCTGCCGATGACGGCGGATATTACCTAATCGGGATGAAAAAGCATTTATCTTGTATTTTCAAAAATAAGTCATGGAGTACGGAGTCGTTATTAACAGAAACGAAAACTGAGCTAGAAGAAAAAGGACACTCAACAACGCTTCTCGAAGTGCTGAATGATATTGATACAATTGAAGACTTGAGATCTTCAAGTATTGCAGGAGAGTATCAAGATATCTTAAGTCTTTAAAAAATCGCTATTGATAAACTAATACAATTTATCCATAGAAATGCAATAGCCTCGACTCAACAACAAGCAAGCTATAACTTTCGAAAAAATCAGGCCACAAGCTATTTACAACCCCGCTTATTTTAATTCAAAATAGCAGGGAAATTAACTTGAACATCAATTCAAGCGTCCAATAATCTACAAGATATTCATTTTAAATAGGAAAACCTTTTCGATACATTTGACTTTGAATTAAACTATAAAATCATGAAAAGAATTTTACTATCAATGGCATTATTGGCTTTTACGTTTGGAGCAAACGCCCAAGTAGGAGTTGTAGCCCCGAATTTTACAGGAACTGACCTTAATGGAATAGACCACGATCTATACAATCACCTTGCAGCAGGAAAAGTTGTTGTTGTAGATATGTCTGCAACCTGGTGCGGACCATGTTGGGCATTTCACCAAACTCATTTTTTAGAAGACTTACACCAAGAATTTGGCCCATCGGGAACAGATGAAGTTGTAGTAATCTTTTACGAAGACGATAATGCAAACACAACATTGGCAGATCTTCAAGGAACAGGTGGAAATACTCTAGGAGATTGGACTGCAGGAGTTACCTATCCGATTATTGATGGAATTACACAACTTGCATACCCTGAATACGGTTTAGGATATCCAACAATAAGTGTTATTTGTCCAACTGACAAGATAATCAAGGCAACAATTCCTACAGGAGGAACTTATGATCAAATTCGTCAAACGGTTCAGGATGTAATTGATGAATGTGCAGTAGCTGCATCTATCGATGAAGATCAGATTATCAACCTTTCTGTTGGACCTAACCCAACAGCAGATATTACGACAATTCATTTCAATAGCGAAACAGCAGAATCTGTAAACGTTAAATTATATAATGTAGTTGGTAAAGTAATTTCAACTGTATCATTACAATCTGTTACTGGCGAAAACTCTGTTGATTTTGACCTTAGCAATCAAGAGTCTGGAACTTACTTCATCGAAGTAACAACGAACGATAAAACAAGTTCTAAAGTTCAGGTAATCAAATTATAGAACCGAATAAAAACTAAAAAAAAAGCCCTGCGTTAATGCAGGGCTTTTTTTAGTTAAGAAAGATTATTCGTCTTTAAATGCGCTGAATCTTAGTAATTTCATTCTTAACCTTGGTTGGAATCATTAAATATCCGATCAGGCAATCTTCTTCAAACTCTGCTTCACCATCCTTATTGATCTTCTTCTTTCGATTTATAATTGAAACGTATTGCTCTTTATTATCTGAGCTATGTAGGTTTAATTGACTATGTTGTGATTCAACAACTGGATCAACAACTTTAATTGAATCAACTGAGAAACATTCCCTATTTCCAACTGTCCAATTAACGTATCTGGGGCCTCAATAAATGTCAAAGGCTGACTTGAAGAAATACCAAACCATTTATTAGAACTCTCACAAAACGGTTCTTTAGCATTTTGACAACCTAAAAATGTTGCTATGACAAGCATTCAAAGGCTAGCAAATAAATGTTTGTTTTAAAAAAACAATACTTATTCTTTACTATTTATCCTGATGAAGAATCATCAGTTTTTGATATATTTTTCTACTCAGTCCATTGGTTAGATCTTCAATCTCGTTCACAGATCTAACAATCACTTCATCGGGCATACTCTGAGCATATAAAAGAGCAACTTTAGAAATCAACGACATTGCCTCAGAGCAATAATCTAGATAACGTTCCAATTCAAATCGTGTCATTACTCTCTCGGGAGAATTAGGGGTATTCATTCCTTCTTTCCCAATAACTCCAGGATCTTTGGTTAATTGATGCATATCCACAACGTGTGCAATTACCCGAAGTTCATTCAATCTTTCCAAAGCTCTTTTTCTTTTCACCCGCGATTCAATCGTTACCAAAAAGAAAATCGCCGCTCCCATCAGCACAATATCATTCATGAAAGCATCCAAAAAAGTCATTACTCCTACAAGGGTATTGTCTTTGAATTTAAACTCGACATATGTAATGGTATAAATAATTCCAATCACAGCAATCGCTATCGCCAAGTACGAAGAAATACGCAATGCTAAATTAGGTTTAGCAATCCACTCCGCATTCTTTTTACTCTTTCGAGCAATGTTTAAAAACTGTAAACAGACATCTTCTAGTCCTGAATCAGGAAAGCGATCGTTAATTCTTAGCTTCAAGACTTTAATTGTCTCAACTAATTTATTTGCATCTAATTCAACCGACACGATAAACCTTAATAATAACTATTTGTAGAAAGATAATTTTCAACATAATCCTTAACCCCTTCTTCCAAAGTGTGAAATCCTTTATCGTAACCAGAACTCACCAATTTACTCATCTCTGCTTTAGTGAAATATTGATATTTATCTCTGATATCTTCAGGAGTATCGACAAAAGAAATATTCTCTTCTTTTCCCATTGATTTGAACGTATTCTTTGTTAAATCAAGGAAAGTACGCGCTATACCTGACCCTAAATTATACAATCCTGATTCTGGAGATTTCTCTTTCAAGTACAAACACACTTCAATCACATCCTTTACATAAATAAAATCACGTAGCTGTTCTCCATTTTTATATTCTGGATTATGAGATCTGAATAGTTTCATACCATCCGTAGCACCAATCTGATTGAATGCATGGAAAACAACAGAAGCCATTCTTCCTTTATGAAATTCATTTGGTCCATAGACATTGAAAAACTTCAATCCTGCCCAAAAAGGCGGGAATTCTGTTTGTTCTATTGCCCATTTATCAAAATCATTCTTAGAATCACCATAAGGATTTAGTGGTTTTAACTTTTCGATTAGATCATGGTCATCTTTGTAACCATGTTCACCCAAACCGTATGTTGCAGCTGAACTTGCATACACCAGTGGAATATTATGTTTGACACATTGCTTCCACACCTCCTTAGAATAATCGACGTTCAATCTATCAAAAATTGTAGTATCAAACTCAGTCGTATCTGTTCGAGCACCAATGTGGTATACAAATTCTACTTCTTGACCAAAGTCAGACAGCCATTTACCGAAGTTTTTCCTGCCTATTTTCGCTTGAATAGACTTCCCCTCAAGATTCTTCGATTTTTCAATTTTTGAGAAATCATCCACAACGACAATGTTCTCATATCCTGCTTTGTTCAAACGACTTACAAGACAGCTCCCGATAAATCCAGCAGCTCCCGTTACGACGATTGTTTTCATACGTGTAATTTTGATTTTCTATGTATTGAATGTTCGCTAGAACAATCCATTAATCTCAGCATCAATTGCGTTGATAATCTTCCCTAAATCTTCTTGATCCTCCAAGAAGTTGTTATTATCAACATCTATAATCAATAGTTTTCCTTTGTCGTAAGTAGAAATCCAAGCCTCATAACGTTCATTCAAACGCTTCAAGTAATCCAATCGAATACTTTCTTCGTAATCACGTCCTCGACTTTGTATCTGATTTACCAATGTTGGAACACTTGCTCTCAAATAAATCAGCAAATCTGGTGGAGAAACAAATGAATCCATCAAATTAAACAATGAAAAATAGTTTTCAAAATCACGTGTTGTCATCAGTCCCATTGAATGCAAGTTGGGAGCAAAAATAAACGCATCTTCATAGATTGTACGATCCTGAATTACAGTTTCATTTGACTCCTTAATTTCTTGTACTTGCGTAAAGCGACTATTTAGATAATAAATCTGAAGGTTAAATGACCAACGCTGCATGTCTTCATAAAAATCATTCAGGTAAGGATTTTGTTCTACATCTTCATAATGTGTATTCCATCCAAAATGCTTAGCAAGCATTTTTGTTAGTGTAGTTTTTCCGGCTCCTATATTTCCTGCTATGGCAACGTGCATATCCTCTTAGTTTTGGTCTGACTAAATTACAAACTTTGACAGAACAGACAAGGCTTATTTCGAGATTCGAAGAGCAAATTTATAAACATTGGTCGCCGTTCTTAAAAAAAAGAAACCATTGAGGTAAGTAAACGCTTGTACGTCTTCAATTGGAAGCTTTATCATTCCTTCTACTCCAAGTTCCCATGGCTTCATCTTAACGTAATCATCAGATAAAGAAAATAAGAATGCCTCATTTCCTTCAATACTTTTGATTCCCCTTCCTTCGATAAACTCCAATAATGATCCATATACATCAAAAATATAAATCCCCTTTCCTTCATCTAACAGCAACAATCGGTTATTTCTCTCAATCATCATTGTTATCCCCTCCACATTAAGTATTCCTCTTAAATTTTTAATCTCTTGATTCTGTAAAGTTCCATCCAAAGAAAGCAAAATCAATGATGAGTTTACATTATCTAACACCCAAATTTTATTTGGTTGATTCGAAATACAAACCAATGAAGCATTTTCAACACCCCGATCCAATAATTCAATACAATCATCCGTATTTGTAAGTGTATTATCAAAATAACAAAGGGTTTGTTGTTCTTCAGAAAAATGCACCAGTTTCATGCTATTTATAGGATCCAAAGAAGAAGTAGTTCCTAAAGATTTGATACTCTGCATAAAAAGTTTCTGACCAGTGGAATCGTACTTCGTAATATTTCCAGATTTAGAAAGGTAATAGTTCTCCAATCTATCCATTGACCACATATCAGAAGAATCTACACTCATTGAAAACTTTTCTTCCCATTGAACATTCAGCGTATCTTGCCCAAAAGAGTACCCTGAAATCAGGGTGATAAATAACAATACCACTCTATTACTTATTTTCAATCGACACATCATCCTTTTGTGTTTGCAATATTTGTTCCACAAGCTTTCTGTCATTGGACAATCTAGGGATTTTATTCTGCCCTCCCAACTTCCCAATACTTCGTAACCACTTATCAAACGTTCCTTTTTGTATAATATTGACTTTAGGACTCTCTAATACAAGGTTATGGTATCGTTTGGCATCGTAGTCTGAATTTATTTCACGAAGAGTTTCATCAAGTATTCGAATAAATCGATCCATCTCATCGGGAAATTGAACAAACTCAACACACCATTCATGAGCTCCTTTATCCTTCCCTTCCATATAAAGAGGACAAGCAGTAAACTCTCTAACTTGGGCATTAGTCCTACTACAAGCTTCGGCCATAGCGTGTTCAGCATTCTCCACAATTAACTCTTCCCCAAATGTATTGATATAACTCTTTGTTCTTCCTGTAATAGAAAAACGATATGGTGCAGTAGATGAAAACTTAATTGTATCACCAATAATGTAACGCCAAAGCCCACCATTTGTAGAAATAACTAATGCATAATTAACACCCAGCTCAACATCTTCTATAGCAATCGTATTCTTAGATTGACGCCCATTAAATTCGTTCATCGGAATAAACTCGAAAAAAATACCGTAATCCAACATTAAGAGCATTTGATCTTTATCCACCTCATCTTGAATCCCAAAAAAACCTTCAGATGCATTATATGTTTCCACATAATTCATTTTAGGATCAGGAATCAACCTTTTAAAATGCTCACGATATGGTTCAAAATTGACACCTCCATGCATAAACAATTCAAGATTTGGCCACACCTCTTTCAAATTTGATTTCCCTGAAATTTCCAATACTCGATTAGCCAAGACCATTGTCCAACTGGGCACTCCGGCAATAATATAAATATCCTGCTCAATAGTTGATCGAGCCATTTTTTCTATCTTCTCCTCCCACTCACTCATTAAAGCAATTTCGCGCGCCGGTGTTCTTCTAATTTCAGCCCACCAAGGAAGATTCTTTACAATTATTGCTGATAAATCCCCGAAATATGAATCTGAGGAAAGATAATTCACTTCAGCACTTCCTCCTATAATTAAATGTTTGCCTTTATATAGTTTCCGATTAGGATGATTGTGATAATAAAGTCCAAGCAGATCCTTACCTCCTTTATAATGACAATCCTCTAAAGATTCTTTTGTTACTGGTATCAATTTACTTCTCCCTGAAGTTGTGCCCGAGGACTTTGCAAACCATTTGGTATCTGTAGGCCAAAGAAGCTGTTGCTCTCCTTCCATCAAACGATCAACCCATGGTTTTACGTCTTCATAATATTGAAGAGGGACCTTTTCTTTAAAGTCTTTATAGCTCTCAATTTGATCAAAGTTATACTTCCGTCCAAACTCAGTCTTTCTTCCCATTTCAATATGCCGCTGAAACAACTCTTGTTGCACTTCAATGGGGTATTTTCGAAACAAATCAATTTGATGAATTCGTTTCTTTATAACCCAAGCAAAAATGGAGTTGAATGGCATATAATTACAGTTTCAAAAGTTAAGAGCAAAAAAAATCCCGTCTCGCTTTCGCGAAATGACAGGATAAAATTTTCATATTTCTAATTCGTTTATCCGAAGAAAACGATAGAGAATACAATTGCAAGAAGAGCAAGTGTAATAATTGTTCCTACTGCTGCTGTAGATCCTTCAAAAAAATTATCAGCCATAACGTTTACGTTTTTCTTTCAAAGGTAGAAAAAAATCAACGATAATAAATCTCATTTGTTCAAAACAATTTCACTTACCCTTGTTTTTTAGGGTCTTTTTCCAATCCCTGTTACAAATTGAAGCAACAGTCCCCATCTTTTTTCATCAGCCTCTTTAATAGAAGAATAAAAATGATTCAATCTTATACGCGTATGAGGAGAAAAAGAATATGTTAAACTTGTCGCACTTGTACTATTTAAATGATACAGTTCCTTCGAATAAACAGAGTTTAAATAATTAATCGCGAATGAAGAACTCACGAACATTTTATTCATGATATAAAAATCTACACTTCCTTGATAATTCACAAATGCAAAACCTCCTTCTCTTTCCGATTCTGTATGCCCCAAAGACACCTGATTAGAAACACGGAATTTCTCGTAAAACTTATAGATCCAATCTCCTCCTATTCTATTGATAAGAGCAATATCATCACTAATCAAAGTATTATTAATTCTACCTGAAACAATATTCAACCCAAATTCGTTCTTCTTAAAGGTTGGATTTCCAATGTGAGAAGTTATTAACCAAGTATTGTCGTAAGAATAATTCGAAAAACTAAACTTAGGACTCAAACTTTCATCTTCACTATCATTAATTAAATTATCACATACAAGAATTGGCTTATTTAGCATTCCTCCTGAAGTAATTGCCAATTCCATATCCAATTGATTAGATACCGGTGTTTTTAAGAAAAAACCTAAATCTTGCACAAACCCAATGTCCATCTTAATAAGGTTTGTCATAAAACTTGATACAGGATCTAATTTAGGATTATGTCCATAAGGAATTGACTTATTACCAATCCATAAATTAGTACGGTCCCATTTTGTATCGAATTTCAACCAAGTATCAAGCAATTGAAACTTAAAGTTTGCTTCCCGCTGCCCTTGCTGATTTACGGTTTTATCAAATGGAATTGAAAACCTCAATTTCGAAGAACTTAAACTTAAGGTTTTCACATAGCCCTTTTGTAACCTTTTCTGATTAATCGTAAACAATTGAAATGCCAATTGATTCTTAGGTCCTCGATTCGTTAAATCCCATCTTCCACCATTGATATCATGTATGTACCCACCATGCAGGTTCAACTGTGTATAAAAAAAGGAATTTTGCTGTTTCGTTTGCTTCATTGCATTCTGTCCGAATCCTAAAAAAGTAAAACAGCAGAAAAAAGCTATAACAGATAAACTCTTCATTCTTAATAATTATATAGTCCTTTACGAATTCTCAACTTTTCTCTCATCGGTTTTGACAATTTAATTCTTGCCATCCACACCGGGGTAATACGTTCATATGAAAGCACATAAATGATCATAACATCTCTTTCTAACGATTCATAGGTTAAGTAAATCTTCTCAATCCCTTTATATTGATTGTTCACCCATTTGTCATCATCTTTGTTTGTAAGTAAAACGTACGGTTTAATATCATTAGGAAGAAGGTCAGCATCAAATGCTAGCGTACTCTGCGTTGGATTATACCTTCTGTTCTTAGGATAGGTATTAATTCCAAAAAGCAATCCTGATAATTTTTGTTCATTCAATAATGAAAGGTCGATATTTCCGATATTAATTTTGTAGGGCGTCCATTGTCCTGTTAAGACAATTTCCGCATAAGCTTCCGTTCCTTTTACATCTATAACATTTAAGTGCACAGAATCTAAATATTGCATCCAATTCAGGTCAAATTCTTTAGGTGTTTTTTCCGTATAAAAACCTCGATCTTTAAACTGTGTTGTTTTCACTGGGCTTTCAAGAATTGATGTGTATGTTTGATCCGTACCTTCTAAGAGTAATTGAAACTCTTTCTTGTAGAACTGTTCATTATCCAATGGTTCAATTATCCTCCCACTCTTTGCACCAATCTCCAATAGTTCTGTTTTCGCTCTATATCTAATTGGTTCACGCAATTGAGAAAAGTCAATAACTGTATTTTCTGCTAAGTTCGATATAGAATCATACTCCATCATAAAGTCTACGGACAATTCAGGGTTCTTCAATTTAACCAGTCGTCGGTATAAATCTTTGTCCAAGAAAAACCAACTATGTGATAAAATTCTATTCTGATTCAAGTTTATTGAATCCTTCAATCGCTCATTAAAGTCAGAGTAATCTTCCGTTGTTAAAACAAACTCCCACTTAGTAGCTGCCAAACAATTATTCACCAACTGACAACGATATGCGCGCTGCTGAACATCCTGCAAAACATGCTTTTGCGTTGAATCAACAGAAAAAGTAAACTCATTATGTTCCTTCCTAAATGAATAACCGAATCGGTTAAATTCTTCCTCAATAATTTCGGGATAGATCATATCTCCCTTAGCATCAAATTTTGGAACAAGACGTAACAGATCGACACCATCAATTTCTACTTTATTATTATTTGGATCATAGAATGTAATATCTGTAAGAATCTTTCCTACAGGCATTTTATCATGAAGACGGATTTCTATATTTTCAAAACGTAGATTGGAACTATGGCCATAGAGAGAATCTTTCTCTCCAATATCATATTTGTAGTTAAAACCTGGACTGCTAGCATCTAATGTAACAACATTGTTTTCATATTTATCAAAAAATGAAAGGATCGATTCTGGCGCTTCTTTTTGTCCTTTCGTACGGTTAATATCGTTCCACTTCACAGTATGACATGCTGATAATAGTAGAGCGACAATAATAGCAGTGATACTTTTCATTAAAGTTCGATTACATTATTTGTAGCTCCGCAAATTTATGAAACTCTTGTCAATTGAAAAATTTTTTTCCCTCTATTCACCATCACTCACCATTTTTCTTCTTAACACTATTATGAAAGAATCATCTTTATTTAATACTAACGTAATTTATTCTCTTTGAAAGATCTATAAGTTTGAGTAGACATAAAGCAACCACATGGAATTAATCGGAAAAGCAATCAAGGAGACCACAAGAATCGGTTACAAATTAACAGCCATAAAACCATCGAAAAAAAATGCTCAACAAGAAACATTAAGAAAGCTACTAACGAAAGCAAAGAACACCTCTTTCGGAATAAATCATCACTTTGAAGATATTGTTTCCATTACAGATTGTGAGTACCCATTTAAATCCTTCGTTCCGATCACTAATTATGAGCAATTTCATGAAAAATGGCTTTCACGATCATTGGCGGATGAAAAAAACGTAACCTGGCCGGGAAGAATTTCATACTATGCATTATCATCAGGAACTACTAATTCTCCAAGTAAAAAAATTCCGGTTTCAGAAAAAATGATCTCCGAATTCCAAAAAACCTCGATTCAACAAGTTTACGAAACTCATCAATTAAACCTAACCAGATCATTTTATGAGTCCAACATCTTAATTATTGGAGGAACTACAAACCTCAAAAAAGTCGGCAAACATCATGAAGGTGATCTAAGTGGAATACTAGCAAAGAACACGACATTCGTTACCAGTCAGTTCATTAAACCACCAAAAAAAATATCGAAAATACTAGACTGGAACGAAAAGATGGACGCAATTATAGCCAACGCTCCGTTTTGGGATATTGGTTCAATTGCAGGTATACCTTCCTGGGTCTCTCTTTTACTTCACGAAATCATAAAACACTATAATTTAAAAGACATCCATGAGATTTGGCCGAATCTGCAAGTATATTCTCATGGTGGAATCTTTCTTGAACCTTTCAAAAAGAAGCTAGAAGGTTTTTTTGGTCGAAAAGTTTATTTTCAAAACACCTACTTGGCAAGCGAAGGATACTTTGCTTACCAACAATGCGGAAACAACAATGGAATGTCATTATTAGAATCCAGCGGAATCTACTACGAATTCATTCCTGAAGAGTATTTTGAAAAAGTAAATGAAGGAGACTTTAATAATGTTCACACTTTAGGAATTAATTCAGTTCAAGAGAATACTTCTTATGCAGTAGTAATTTCTACTTGTTCTGGATTGTGGCGTTATTCACTTGGAGATATTATTAAATTCACCAATATTAAAGAACGAACAATTGAAGTCATAGGAAGAGTTTCGTTCTCTTTAAATATGGTAGGTGAACACCTTTCTGATGGCAATCTGCAAGAAGCAATTGAACGAATGGGTAAGGACCTTTATTTATCAACCTCTAACTACTGTGTAGTACCAAACTTTCTTGAAAACAGACATGAATGGTATATAAGTTTTCATGAGGATGCTTTAACTATAAAAGAACTAATCACCAGGCTTTTAGACCAAACATTAAAATTACTAAATGATGACTATCGATCGGCTCGAAAACAAACAATTAAGGCACCCAAAGTACACATCATTCCAGAAAACCGATTTTACGAGTTTATGGAAATAAATAATAAAATAGGTGGACAAAACAAATTCCCCCGCGTAATGAAGGGGAGTCAGGCCAGAGAATGGAAAAAATTCTTGTATCGTTCTTAATTAATCTCTTCCTAACAATCGAAGGACAGACATAAATAAGTTGATAAACAGGATATATAGCATCAACCCACCAACTAAAGCAAGCTTATTACGTTCAATCCCTGTCAAAGAAACATCTTTTGATAAGTTCTTGAATTTCTGCATGTAAAATGCCGTTAAACCAGTAAAGACAAAAACACCAATTACGGAAATCCAGAAATTAAGCATTCCACTTCCTAGAAACACATTGACAATGCTCGCGATAAAAATCCCCGCAAACGCCATATACAATAGACTCCCCATCTTTGTTAGATCCGTTTTCGTTGTGTATCCCAAAATAGCCATCACCGCAAAGCCTCCTGCCGAAACAAAGAAAGCCTGAGCAATAACACTACTTGTATATGCCATCAAAATAACACTAAACGATAACCCAATAAGAATTGCATACCCTAAAAATGCAGCCAACAATGCTCCCATTGACAATTTTCGATACCTAGTTTGAATCAAAAGTGCCAACCCTACTGGAGCAAACATGATTATATAAAACAATCCTGTAGGTCTTGCTTCCGAAATAAAGTATTTGAATACAACATCTGGAGTTCCTGCCAAGTATGCTACAACTCCCGAAACAGCTAATGCCGCGAACATGTACCCATAAACGTTCTTAAAAAAATCTCTCGTTAATTCGTTTGTATTTCCTTCGTATTGATTATCTAAAATTTGACTCATCTTAGGTGTTTTTTATTAATGCAATTTAGCTTGAACTAAGTTAATGAATTCTTTTCTTGTTGAATCATTTGTCATAAACAATCCTGTAAACGCGCTTGACGTTGTAACCGAATTTTGTTTCTGAACCCCTCGCATCTGCATGCACATGTGTGAAGCTTCAATCACTACTGCAACACCTTTAGGGTTAAGGGTACGTTCAATACAATCACGCACTTCTATTGTGAGGCGTTCTTGAACTTGCAAACGACGCGCATAAGCATCTACAACTCGAGGAATCTTGCTCAACCCAACAATTTTACCATCAGGAATATAAGCAACATGAGCTTTTCCAAAAAATGGTAACATATGATGTTCACACATTGAGTATAGCTCGATATCTTTAACAATCACCATTTCAGAATACTCTTCATGAAAGATTGCTTGTTGAACAATCCCGTCTGGATCTTCATCATACCCCTTTGTAAGAAACTGCATTGCTTTAGCTACACGCTCAGGTGTTTTCAACAATCCCTCTCTTGAAGGATCTTCACCAATTTGCTTCAAAACATCTTCATAATGTACAGAAAGTACCTCTGTTATTTTATCGTCGTATTCTTTCATTTATTTTTTGCTTTTTCCTTCTAAAAAGGTTCGCGTCCTCCGAAATACTCAACATAGTTGTTTTCAGTCTCCACCAATTTTATTTTCACTAATTCCCCTCCCACTTTTGCGATTGGTTCAATCATTCTCTCCCAAACTTGAATAACAACATTTTCTGTTGAAGCCAACATTCCTTTCAAGAAAGGAACATCTAGATTCAAATTTTTATGATCCAATGGTTCAATTACCTCCTCACGAATGATCTCACTTAAATCCTTTAAATTAATTACAAATCCTGTTTCTGGATTAGGAATTCCTTTAACCGTAACATAAATTGTGAAATTATGTCCATGCCAGTTGTGATTACTACACTTCCCGAACACTTCCATATTTTTCTCTTCTGACCATTCTTCACGCCATAACTTATGAGCTGCATTGAAGGTCTCTCTTCTTGTAATGTATACTGTTTTCAAAAAATCAACTTTAGACCACAAATATACGTATGACATCTGAAATAAAAAGCCCCATTTACATAGCAATTCAAGTACTTGATTGGAATAACCAAGATTCGCGTTTATCTTTGTCCTATGGAGGAAGAACGATTGGATAAAATACTTATTCAGCGAAACTTGGTTACGACAAGAGTTCGTGCAGAAAAAATCATTCGTGAAACAGGTGTTAAAGTGAATGGAAAGCTTGTTGTTAAAACAGGTAAACGCTTTCCTATTGACTGCAAAATTGAAATGATTACAGAAGAAATCCCTTGGGTATCTCGAGGCGCATTAAAACTTGAAGAAGCTTTTAAACATTGGTCTCCAACAATTACTGATAAGACATTTATGGATATTGGTGCGTCTACTGGTGGATTTACCGAACTTCTATTAAAGAATAATGCAAAGAAAGTTTTTTGTGTGGACGTTGGACGCGATCAATTACACGAACGAATCAAGAACGATGATCGAACGATTAATCTTGAAAAAACACATGTTCGAGAGCTAACCCCCTCCTTAATAACGGAACTCGTTGATGGTTGCGTTATCGACGTCTCTTTTATTTCACTGGAAAAGATTTTCCCATTTATCCACTCTTTTATTAAAAAAGATGGGTTTGTTATTGCTTTAGTAAAACCACAATTTGAGGTAGGGAAGAAGAACATTGGAAAAGGAGGCGTTGTAAAAAACAAACGACTTTATCCGGAAGTAATCGAAAAAATCAAACAAGAGGCAAATGCTAATAATTTGATATACGCCTCCCACATTACCTCTCCTATTCTTGGAGGCGATGGTAATCAAGAGTTTCTTATGCTTCTGCATAAAGCTACTCGATAAAAACGAACACTCTTATTTTCCCACTTTTTAACAACCTTATTAATTACTTAATTCTCTTCAAGTTTGCCCAAATAGTTAATTCTCCGATAAACTCGATTCTATAATCGAAGATAATATGAATAAGAATGAAAAGTAAAAAATTAACATAAAACGCTAAAAACAAATATTCCTTGCTTAGAATGTTTCCAAATAAAGGCTTTTCCTATCTTTGTACCTATGAAAGTTACTGAAGTGCAACGTGCGTTTAATGCCGAAGAAATTCGCAATGATTTTCCTTCATTGGATCAAACTGTTTATGGTAAAAAATTGATCTATTTTGATAATGGAGCAACAGCTCAAAAACCCCAGGCTGTTATTGATTCAATCTCACATTATTATTCGAAGGATAATTCAAATATTCATCGTGGAGTACACTATCTAAGTCAGGTAGCAACAACTCAATATGAAAACGCACGAAAAACAATACAGACGTATATCAATGCGGCTCATTCTGAAGAGGTTCTATTTACGAAAGGAACAACAGACGGCATTAATTTGATAGCTCATTCCTTTGGAGAAACGCTTAAGGAAGGTGATGAGATTACCATTTCAGCGATGGAGCATCATTCAAACATAGTTCCTTGGCAAATGCTTTGTGAAAGGAAAAAATGTATCCTTCGTGTTATTCCCATAAATGAAAAAGGAGAATTAGTTCTTACTTCTATAGATTCATATATTACGGAAAAAACAAAATTACTTGCTGTTACGCATATTTCAAATTCATTAGGAACAATTAACCCTATTGAATTCCTCACGAAAAAGGCAAGGTCTGTTGGTGCAAAAATTCTAATTGATGGTGCACAAAGTATCCAACACATGCGTGTTGATGTGCAGGAGATGGATTGTGACTTCTTTGTATTCTCAGGACACAAAGTATTTGGACCAACAGGAATTGGTGTTCTTTACGGAAAAAAGAAAGTACTCGATTCACTTCCTCCCTACCAAGGAGGAGGCGACATGATTGCTAAAGTCACTTTTGAAAAAACAACATACAACGAACTTCCGCATAAATTTGAAGCGGGAACACCACATATTGCTGGGGGAATTTGTCTTGGAGTTGCATTCAAATACTTGGAAAAATTAGACATGGATGCCATAATGAAATATGAACAATCCCTTGCTAATTACGCTCAAGAACAACTATTAAAATTTGAAGGAGTAAAAATTATAGGAACTGCTGACCAAAAAACAAGTGTTGTCTCCTTCGTTGTTGAAGGGATTCATCCT
Organism: Crocinitomicaceae bacterium; assembly: GCA_022448165.1. Taxonomy (GTDB): domain Bacteria; phylum Bacteroidota; class Bacteroidia; order Flavobacteriales_D; family Crocinitomicaceae; genus UBA4466. The sequence continues at coordinate 22,741 of JAKVAS010000003.1, forward strand.
TTTGACCTTGGAACATTGCTTGACAAACAAGGTATTGCTGTTCGAACTGGACATCATTGTACACAACCATTAATGGATTTCTTTGAAATCCCGGGCACGATACGCGCATCTTTCGCCTTTTACAATACAAAAGAAGAAATTGATATATTCATTAAAGCAATGGATCGAAGTATTAACATGCTTAAATAAGCATGTACTTAACAAATCATTCTTTTTGAATAAAGAAGAATACTTTTTAAAGACAAGGAATTAAAATTATGACACTAGATCAAAAACAACAAGAGATTGTTGAGGAATTTGAGATTTATGATGACTGGATGGATAAATACGAGTATATCATAGAACTTGGAAAAGATTTACCTATGATCTCAGAATCAGAAAAAACAGATGACAAACTCATTGAAGGGTGTCAATCACGTGTTTGGCTCGCTACAAATATTTCAGATGGAAAGATGCAATTTACGGCCGACTCTGACGCTATCATCACCAAAGGAATAATTGGATTATTGGTACGCGTATTGAACAATGAGTCTCCAAGAGACATTGCAACTGCTGATTTACGATTTATTCAAGAAATTGGGCTACACGAACATTTATCTCCCACTCGTTCCAATGGTTTAGCGAGTATGGTAAAACGAATTAAATTAAGTGCCCTAAAAGCACTTCAAGATTAAGAAGAAGAAGATGATGGAATTGGAAAACAAAATTGTTGACATCCTTAAAACGATCTACGATCCTGAGATACCTGTTGACATTTATGAGCTTGGCTTAATTTACGAAGTTAAAATAAACGCTAATATGCATGTCGATATTGAAATGACACTTACTTCACCAAACTGCCCTGTGGCAGAATCAATGCCGCAAGAAGTGGAAGATAAAGTTGCAGGACATCCAGATATTAAATCAGCGAAAGTTAACATCGTATTTGATCCACCATGGGACAAGGATATGATGAGTGAAGAAGCCAAACTAGAATTAGGTTTTCTTTAAAAAAGTTTTATATTTTTTTACAGTATGAGAAGAGTCGTTATAACAGGAATGGGAGCTTTGACTCCTATTGGAAACACCCTAGAAGAATATTGGCAAAATTTACAAGATGGTGTCAGTGGTGCTGCCCCCATCACAAAATTCAATGCCGAAAAATTTAGAGCTCAATTTGCATGTGAGCTGAAAGGATTTGATCCAAAAGATCATTTTCACGTAAAAGAGATCCGAAAGTATGACCCATTTTCGCAATATGCACTTTACGCCGTTGATCAAGCACTTACTAATGGTGACATTGATTTGGAATCTTTAAACAAGGATCGTATTGGTGTTATATGGGGATCAGGAAATGGTGGAATTCAAACCTTTAAGGATCAAATGGAAGAATATTGTGCAGGGGATGGAACGCCAAGATTCACACCTTTTTTCATTCCTCGTATCCTAGTTGACATTGCGGCGGGAATTATTTCTATCAAATATGGTTTGAGAGGAGTTAATTTTTGTCCTGTTTCAGCATGTGCCACATCAAATACCGCGTTAATTGAAGCATTCAACTACATCAAATGGGATAAAGCCGATATGATTATTAGTGGCGGATCAGAAGCTGCAATTAACGAGGCCGCCATGGGAGGTTTTGCTTCAGCTCGCGCACTATCAACAAGAAATGATGATCCTAAAACAGCATCCCGCCCGTTTGACGTATCTCGCGATGGTTTCGTAATGGGAGAAGGAGCGGGAGCTTTAATACTAGAAGAATACGAACACGCGAAGAAACGCGGAGCTACCATCTACGGAGAAGTTGTTGGTGGAGGAATGGCTGCAGATGCATACCATTTAACCGGAACACACCCTGAGGGAGACGGGGCTGTACTTGGAATGAATGAGGCAATGCGCGAAGCAGGAGTTACTGCCGATGATATTGACTATGTAAACATGCATGCAACTTCAACACCTCTTGGAGACAATAGTGAATTAATCGCTGCTCAACGCGTGTTTGGGAAACGCTTTTCACTTTCAATTTCAGCAACAAAATCAATGACAGGTCACCTATTAGGAGCTGCAGGAGCAATTGAAGGAATCGCTACAGTATTAGCCTTAAAAGATGGAATTGTACCTCCAACAATTAACACCTCGGAAGTAGAACCTGATTTTGCAGGTGTTTTTGACTTTCCACTCGGAAAAGCGACTAAGAAAGAGATGACTTATGGTATGAGTAATACCTTTGGTTTCGGAGGTCATATTGCCTCTGTTCTTTTCAAAAAGTTTGATGAATAATACTACACTATAAAAAAACGCTCAAAGAAATTCTTTGAGCGTTTTTTTCAATAATACGAGTAATGTCAGGCCAAAATTAAACTATCACTTCTTAGTTAATTTTAATTTGAATTACTAATCAGCCAAAATATTATATCCGACACTCAATTGAATCATCCCATTTGACATATTTCCTTCTTCTGTAAGATTCTTATTTATAGAAGTAACACTTCGGGTATATCGAACATCAAAGTTCAACCCAAAATCTAGACTAAATTGCAGTCCTGCATGCACTCCTAAATGAAATAGTTTAAAACGCTCTTTAATTCCTGATTTGGACAATTCCCGTTCTGTTTGATATGTAGTTGTTTGATCATATAAATCAGTACGTGTAGTTTCCTGAACTCGTCCCGAACCACTCAAGAAAATAGAAGGCATAGGCCCCCCATAGAAACAGAGAAACTTATCTGTACCATACTTCCGCGCCTTTAAATTAATAGCATACTTTGCAAATACAGGAATATCGAGATAGAATGTTGAATAATATCCAAAAGATTCCCTTTTCATATGAATACTCTCGAATTGTTCATTGGTTATCGATATTTCATTATAGGCTCGAGAAGAAAATAAAACATCACTTCCCAAAAAGAAATTATCTACTGCTTCATATTGCACAAAACCACCTATGTGAAATCCAGCACCTTGCGCTTCAGGGGTTGCAATTCCCGTTGGAAGATCTTTATATCCAACTGAAACATAATTATATCCTAACTTTGGTCCAACCTGAAGCTGAGCCTTAGCCCCACCACCTATGACTAATATGATTATTAATAAAACTTTGTTCATCCTTACTTACTAAATACATTAACAAATTCCATGACTCCGTTATCTTTCTCTTTAAACATCATCAAAGCAAAGGATATATTTTCTGGAGACCATGAAGGATCTATAGTCACTTCAAACTCTAAATTCACATAATGCCCATCTCGAAGTTCTCCATGTGCAATTGGATAACCTCTAAAGTCAGCATCTGGTTCGTTTAATGGTTTAGCAATATTAACCGCCACCTTGTGGTGATGGGTGTTTGGTGTGTCTGGATGCCCTGATTGGGGCGCAACTATACTATCAACTATCAAATATGGCGCCAATAGATACGTCCCCTCAGTATCCCGAAAAAACTTTGTCGTTGTATTTAACTTGATTTTTTCACCTATAATTTCCATCTCATAATTCGCATTCATTACAACACCTTCCGAGTCCATATAAGACTGAGCATCTGACACATTCAAATCTTGTAAATTATTATGAAATGTTGGAGTTCCCCCATCTATATTAAAAGTATCCTTAATGAAATCGTAGATTTGTTGATTCAATAAACCACCTAAATTTCCTCTTGTAAAGGACACATGTACCTCATCTGGATAATTCGTCATCAAACTTTCGAAGTTTGTATATCCCCATCCACCGCAGGGGCCACATCCTGTCCACGTATGTTTCGCGATTAAAACACTATTCTTTTCTGACACCTCCAAACCAGGAGTTATCAATTCGGTAGATTCTTTTTTACAGGATACAAAGGCCAAAGCGACCATTAATATAATCGAGAGAGCGGATCGTTTCATAAAGTACAAATGTTTAGTCCTTATACTGACGCACAGGAATAGATATAAGTTGCTTAAAACACCAAAAGGGTGCTTTCCATCCCTCTTCTATTCAATAAAATTAGTATCAGACCTCAACTCAATTAGAGATACTCTAACTAAGGATACAATCAACTTCAAAATAAATGTAATTCAGTAACTACCAATTATTCTATTTAACCTTTAACTCTTCCGACAAATACCTGGCTGTATGGGAAATATCTTTAGCTTTCTTCACAATTTGTTCAGGTGTTCCTGAGTAAACAATCTCACCGCCACCTTTACCGCCTTCAGGACCAATGTCTACAATATAATCAGCGACTTTCACGATGTCTAAGTTATGCTCGATAACCAAAACAGTATTCCCCTCATCCACCAGACGTTGCAATACCGTTAACAACATCTTGATGTCTTCAAAATGCAATCCCGTTGATGGTTCATCTAAAATATAAAGTGTGTTTCCAGTTCCCTTCTTGGATAGCTCAGTAGATAATTTTACACGCTGTGCTTCTCCGCCAGATACGGTTGTTGATGGCTGTCCTAATTTCACATACCCTAATCCAACTGAAACAAGCGTAGATAAAATTCTATTCATTTTCGGGATACTCTTAAAGAATAAAGCAGCATCAGCAATCGTCATTTCTAACACATCACTAATTGATTTTCCTTTATATCTTACCTCTAATGTTTCTCTATTATATCGCTTTCCATTACATGTTTCACATTCAACCAACACGTCCGGCAAGAAATTCATTTCTATCACTTTCATCCCCCCGCCTTTACACGTTTCACACCTCCCACCTACAACATTAAACGAAAATCTCCCTGGCTTATAGCCGCGGATTTGCGCTTCAGGAAGCCCTGAAAAAAGTGAACGGATTTCATCAAATAACTTTGTATAAGTCGCAGGGTTTGATCGTGGTGTTCGGCCAATTGGACTTTGATCAATTTCTATCACTTTATCCAAATGCTCCATTCCAACAATTGACTTATACGGCAATGGTTTCTTTACCCCGTTATAGATTTCTGCTAATAATATTGGATATAATGTTTGATTAATCAAGGTTGACTTTCCACTTCCTGAAACTCCAGTTACACAAGTCATTGTACCAAGAGGAATTGTAAGGTTTACATTTTGTAGATTCCTTCCACTCGCCCCCTTCAATACCAATTTTTTTCCGTTTCCTTTTCTTCGTTTGGTAGGAATATCAATCTTTCTTTTCCCTGTTAAATACTGATTCGTTAATGAGTCTTTATCCATCAATTGTTTAATTGGCGCAGCATTTACAATCTGCCCGCCATAAACACCTGCTCCTGGACCTATATCTACCACAAAATCCGCAGCTTCAATCATTTCTTTATCATGTTCCACAACAATCACTGAATTCCCTGTATCTCTAAGACGCTTCAGTGATCTAATTAACCTAGAATTATCTCTTTGATGCAGTCCAATAGAGGGCTCATCTAAAACATATAATACATTCATCAACTCACTTCCAATTTGAGTTGCTAACCTAATTCTTTGAGCCTCTCCTCCTGAAAGAGTTTTCGCCGAACGATGTAATGTTAAGTATGTCAATCCTACCTCAACGATAAAACTCAATCTAGCATTAATTTCCTTAAGAATTTCTGTTGCAATTTGATTCTGAACTTTAGACAAGTGTTTTTCCACATCCAAAAACCACTCTGCCAATTCAGAGATATCTGTTTGCGCTAACTCTCCAATGTTCTTTCCTCCTATTCGAAAATAATGTGCTTCTTTTTTTATCCGCGTCCCTTTACAAGTACTACAAACATTCTTATTCATAAAACTTTGCGCCCAACGCTGAATTGCCGCAGAACTCTCTTCTGAATGTCGAGACAAAAAATTGATTACCCCCTCAAAAACAACCGAATTACTCTTTCTAGATCTCTCAACTCCTTCATTTCCATTCAAGACAATATTCATTGTCTCTTTATCAATCTCATTTATTGGCGTATCTAATTTAAACCCTTCTTGCTTTAAAAAAGCATCTATTTTTTCGAAAATCCATGTCTTTTTATACTTCCCTAATGGAGCTAAACCTCCCTTTTTAATCGACACAGAAGTATCAGGAATAATCTTATCCATATCGACTTCCGACACCTCACCTAAGCCTCCACAAGCTTTGCAGGCTCCGTATGGTGAATTAAATGAGAATAAACTCGGCTCAGGTTCTGGATAACTGATTCCACTAGTTGGACACATCAACATTCTACTAAAGTGCCTCAGCTTTTCGGAATCAAAATCCATGATCATCATAGTTTTGCTCCCATGTTTCATGGCAGTGACCACAGAATCGTAAATCCGTTTACGATCTTTTTTATTTATAGTTAAACGATCAATCACAATATCTACATCATGAATCTTATATCGGTCTAACTTCATTCCCTTTTCAATATTCCTTAGCTCTCCATCAACCCGAACTTTCGTAAATCCCATTTTTAGAATCTGTTCAAAAAGCTCTCGATAATGTCCTTTTCGACCTTTAATTTTAGGCGCCAACACAATGACTTTTTTTCCGTCGTAATTATCTATAATTAAATCTACGATTTGATCATCAGAATATTTAACCATTGGTTCATTGGAAACATATGAATATGCAGTTCCAACTCTTGCAAATAAGAGCCGCATGAAATCATAAATTTCCGTAATTGTCCCTACAGTCGAACGAGGTGATCTAGAAACTGTTTTCTGCTCAATCGATATTACCGGACTCAATCCTTCAATCTTATCTACATCAGGGCGCTCAAGGCCACCAAGAAATTGTCTAGCATATGCTGAAAACGTTTCAATATATCTCCTTTGTCCTTCCGCGAAAATAGTATCAAAAGCAAGAGATGATTTCCCAGAACCACTAAGTCCCGTAAAAACAACTAATTGATTCCTAGGAATAATTATATCTACATTTTTCAAGTTATGCTCGCGCGCTCCGTATACCTCAATATTATTATGTTCTTTCATAGGTTCTATTCGGGTAAAAGGATTGTATAACTTGTTGGGTTGATTGTTAACTTACTATTCACAAGCCATGGATTCAATAGTTTTAACATACGTAAATTAGAGCCCTGATTTACCGCCCAATCTGATAAATTTGTAATTGGCTTATCAACTTCGACTGCACGTGTATTAACAGGTTCATACAGCTCCATTTCCTTTATATTAAAACCATATTCTTCAGGATTTTCCATAATTATTTTAAATGCCAAAATCCGAAAGATGTACCTTGTCGTCTCATTACTAATATAAAGATCAAAAAAGCTATTCGTTTGTTGCGCTTCCATAGCACGAGAAAGACCGCCCATTCCACAATTATAAGAAGCCGCAGCAGAAACCCAGTTTCCAAATTTACGATTTGCATTTTCCAAATACTGACAAGCCGCCCCTGTACTTTTTTCTAGATTAAAACGTTCATCAACCTGATTGTTTATAGTTAAGCCAAACTCTTTTCCCGTTGGCTTCATAAACTGCCAAAACCCCTTTGCTCCACTTGGACTAGTTGCATTACTCAATGCGCTCTCAATAACGCACAAGTACTTCATATCATCATGCATTCCCTTCTCCTTCAATATTTTCTCAATTTCGGGAAAATAACGATTCGCCCTTTTTAAAATTTGAATTGTAGAACTATGATAAAATGCATTTATGATAAGTTCTTTATCCATTCTTTCTCTAACATCAAAATTATCAAGCAGAATTTCCTCTCCACAAAACGCAACAGATTTCGGTAATTTAGGAAGGTTAAAATGAAGTGATTTATTTTGAGGTGATTCCTGTTTTTTAGGAGGATCAATTACCGCATTTTTATTTTCACTACATCCGACCAACAATAAGACTAAGGACACTACAAAAGAATAACAAATTCCAATTTTTTGCATCTCACGAAATTAAGAAACAAAGTCGAATTATTACTTCTTAGGGGCTTGATACTTAATAGTATTTCTGTAGAGAAGAATAAAAACAAAAGCAGTATAAAACAGGAAAAAAACCACTGGCCCTAATGTATTTAGCTTAATCAAATTAACCATTGCTATAGATAGTAAACAAGCAAAAAAGCCAATAATGAGAAATACATACCACACCTTTTTATCCGTTAACCCCGCATAAACGAGATGATGTGTTGTATGATCTTTTCCACCAATCATAGGGGACTCCCCCTTTTTTAATCGATTAATAACCACTGTTAATGTATCAACTCCAGTTGGAGTAAATGCAACAACAGCAACACAAGCTCCAAACCAAGAAGGTTGTCCAAGATCAATACTTGAGTTCCACAAATCAACACCGCAATACGCAACAAATAGTCCGATGAACTGAGACCCTGCATCTCCCATAAACAATTTAGATGGGTGAATATTCATTGTTAAAAATCCTAATACAGCCCCCATAACAGAAACAATTAGTAACGTCCAAATATTGGTGTTTAATTCAAAAACAACCCAACTTGACACTAAACACGCAAGTAGAATAAAAAACACTGTAGTCCCGGTAATTCCATCCATATTATCTAACATATTAAGGGAATTCATCACAACAATCACCCAAAGAATTGTTACCGCCCCATTTACATATACACTCGAAAATATTTCAATTTGAGCATCAGAAACAATCAAAATCACTCCACAAAATATCTGGACTCCAAGTTTAACAAGTGGCTTTGTATTATAGGCATCATCCGCTAGCCCCATCAAAAAGGCTAGACATCCCGACGCCAACAAACCAACATATTTCTTATTTTGAAAGATATTCACTTCATCAAAAATGATAGAGTAAGCAATTGCTGCAAAAATGAATACAACAAAAAAACTCACACCTCCTAAAGACGGTTTTGACTCACTACTCCATCGAATAAATACGTCGTTTTTGTTTCGTATCCCTAAAGATTTCGAAAAACGCAGAAGCAAGACGTTACTCACAATTGCAAGAAACACTCCTCCGAGACTAAAACCGAGTAATTGAAGAATTTTAACAGTCACTAATTATGATTAAAATTGGGAAACAAAGTTACAAAATTCTTCGCCCTCTTCATCTTTTAAGGAAACAATTGGATTATCTATATTCCAATCAATTTTTATGTCACTATCATTCCATAAAAGGCATCCTTCACTGGATGGCGAATAGTTATTTGTGCACTTATACGCAAAAATAGTATCATCCTCTAGAGCAAGAAAACCATGTGCAAAACCTGGCGGAATCCAAAACTGTTTATTATTTTTCTCTGATAGCTCTACTGCAACATGTTGTCCATATGTTGCCGAATCCTTCCTAATATCTACAGCCACATCTATTACTGATCCTTTAATTACCCGTACTAATTTACCTTGGGCATATGGAGGGTTTTGAAAATGCAATCCTCTCAGAACATTTTTAGATGAAATCGATTGGTTGTCTTGAACAAACTCAATCTGCTCTCCAATAAACTCATTAAAGAGACCTTGATTAAAACTCTCAAAAAAGCTTCCTCTATCGTCACTAAAAACACGAGGCACTAAAATAAGTAATCCTTCAATTGACGTTCTTTCTACTTTCATTTCTTATTTCCTATTCTCTTAAACCATTTATTTCTACTCGGCTTCCCTCCAAATTTTTCAGGATTTTCCTCCAAATAATCATCTCCCGCTCCATAACCATAACCATAACCATAGCCATAACCATAGCCATATATAGACCCTTTGCTCGACTTTACCCCATTAAGAATTACATTCAATGTACGAAGCTGCTTCATTTCAAATAATTCCCTTATACGACTCGCAAAGTTACGCTTAGAATAGTGTGATTTGAAAACATAAATAGGAATATCTGCTTCTGTGAGGTTTCTTACTCCGTCAGAAACCAGTCCAACTGGAGGATTATCAATGATAACCACATCATACATTTCCTTTAGTTGTTCAACGATCTCTTTAAATCGATTACTTAATAACAATTCAGAAGGGTTAGGGGGAATAGGACCAGCGGTAATAAAATGAAAATTTTCCAACGACGATTTACGAATACAATCCTTCAATTCCGAATGACCTACAATCAACGAACTCATTCCATCCTCATTATTTCCGCCAAGACCTAAGTGAACCTTTGGCTTTCGAAGATCTAAATCTAACAATATTGTTTTTTTTCCTGTCATCGCAATAATTCCTCCAAGATTCAAAGCAACAAATGTTTTCCCCTCTCCTGAGATTGAGGAAGAAATAGCGATCGTTTGGTAGTCAGGATTTATATAACTTAAATTAGTTCGAATCTTACGCATAGCTTCCGCCATCATCGATTTTGGAGCCTCATTAACAACCAATTGAGAGTACTCCATTGAATGTTGAAATAATGGAACCCCACCAAGGATTGATGCCTGATCAGGTAATACATTTTCCAGATCTTCCACCAAGTTGATTTCATTAAAAGTCAAATATCTCATTAAAAGAACCCCTATACCTAATAACATTCCCAGCATGATAAAAGATCCGTAAATTACTTTCTTAGAAGGAGCTACTGGCACCGAATTAACACGCGGGCGCTTCAATATCCTATTCGAAGAAGCATATCCGGCATCAGAAATTGCGTACAATACTTTCTTTTCGGTTAGCAGTGTAAAATACTTCTCATTTAAGCTTTGAATATTCTTCAAGCGATTAAACTCCATCCTCTTTTCAGGTAGTTCGAATAACTCCGACTCAAAAGCTCTAATTTTCTCTTGTAAAACTTTTGCATTCCTCTTCAAACGGCTATCTATGGCATTAACACTTCGTTGAATACTCAAAATTTTAGATCCGATTTTTTGATTTATCTTCCCAATTTTCTCATTCTCTTCCGTTACATCAAAAAGTAAATCCTCTCTCTGTTCCAACAAACGATGCAGTTCTTGAATATGAGCAACCAAAGAAGATTCATAACTTTTACCTAATAATTCAGGAATAAGACGATACACTTCTAATCTGTTTGGGTTTGTGCTCAATCTTTTACTAATGGAAAGCAGTGAATTTAGTTCATCTTCGATTACAAACAATTCATCTTGTAATTTCCCAACGTTATCCGTTGTTTTAACTCCCGCAGTTTCTGGATCAGATAAATTTGACTTCCGTTGATAACTCATCAAACTATCCTTTGATGATTTCAATTCTAAGGATAATGAATCTAACTGACTATCTATAAATGAAAGTATATTTTCAGCTCCTTTCTTTTTTTGCTCTTCATCATAACTAATAAAAGCATTACTAACAGATAAAGTTACATCATGACAAAGTTGTGGATTATGTCCTTTAAAAGAAACACTAATCGTTTTAGCGTTAGGGTCTATTGGAGAAACACTCAGACCAGGAATCATTCTTTCTAAAAGCATCTCCTGATTATTAAAGACAAAATACAACTCATTGTCCTCAGCAATACGCTTAAAATCCTTTGGATTAGCAACCTTAACTACAACATCGAAATCCTCATTTTTCAAGTGGGCATTAAATGCCCCTTTCAATCTTTTTACTTCTCCACCTTTATGATAAGTCAATACCATCTTTCCATCATCGCAAGAAACCTTGATTTCCTTACTAACCAAAGTAGAATCATATAGACTATAAGGTTGTACATTAAAACTACCCGATAAGTACTTTTCCTCCGTCAAGATTTGACCACGAGAAAAGAGGCTTACGCTTAAATCTAAATCATCCAATGCCCTTTCGAAAAGCAACTCTGATCTCAGTAATTCAACAACACTTGAGAGTTCATTATTCTTTACATTGATATTTTCTATATTCAATATATCCTTTGCACTATCTTTATCTCCCAATTGCAAAATCATTGATGATTCGAACATGGGTTTGGTATAGCGTAAATACAAGAATGCGATAAGTCCAAAAAACAAGACAAAAACAGCTGGCCACCACCAATAACGACGAATCACAGTTCTAACAATGTGAGAATCGTAAGTGTTGTTTATGATATAACCTTTATTATTCTTCACGTTATTTAAATAAACTAATTGCTGTAAATATTACGAGTGCACTTGAAAACAAAGATACAATTGGCACCACATCTTCAGAAATTTCCTTGGATAGTTCAGGCGTAGGTTCAACATAAATATAATCGTTTGCTTGAACAATCATATCAACATACTTTAACCCTTCAATAGTTGACAAGTCAAGGCGATAAACAACTCGTTTTCCATTTTGTTTCCGCATAAGCTTAACTGTATTAGCCTTTCCTCTATCCGTAATCCCTCCAGCTTGTGCTATCGCCTCCATTAAAGTTGTATTCGTATTTAGCAATGGTACAACCTTTGCATCCGAGCCATTTCCAGGGAAAACAATTACTCTTTGATTTGTAATTCGAACCTGAACAAATGGCGATTGATACTTTTCTCCATAATATTTAGCCAAAGTATCCTCACAACTAGAAACTGTCAATCCTTCAACATGAACCATCCCAATAATCGGAAGCTTAACTTTTCCATTTTGTCGGACCGTAAATTCAAATATATTTGCTCCCGTACGTTGTTCCGTTGCAATCCCGCTCATTTCTTCCAAGATCTTTGCTCCATTTTTTGTGGTTAAGGTAAAGGTTATTTTATCATCGATTGAAATTTTATAATCTGATGTTGGTCTCATCGGAACACTATCATTCAACTCTACATTCTTTGCTTCCTTGAACATTACATTACTATTGACACCGCACCCTGTAAAAAGAAAGCCTACCAACGCAATAACAATTAGACTAAAAATAGCTTTTTTCATTTCTTCTTCCTTTTCAATAACTCACGATAATACTGATCCATATTTTTCACTAAAGTATCGTAATGGAATTTATCTCTTACGAAGTTCCAGCCATTTTGTGACATTTTCAGGCGTTTTTTTTCATCTTCAACTAAGTTCAGTACTCTTTCAACATATTCAGTTAGGTTTCCTACAGGAATAACATATCCTGTTTCTCCTACTTTTATAATATCTCGAACCCCTCCAACATCAGTTGTAATCACAGGAATGTTACCAGCCTGAGCCTCAATCAAACTAACAGGAGTTCCTTCATTATTAGAGCTCAAACAAATGATATCCATTCCTGAATTAAATTTTCCAATATCTTTAATCCAAGAAGTCATTACAATACTATCACTGTACAAACTATTAATCTTTGCAGCACGTTTTTGAATAATCTCCTTTTCTGAACCATCTCCAACAATAAATATTTTCACCTTTTTTGTAGACTTTTTTAGAACCTCCTCCATGGCATCCAAAAAGAACATATGATTTTTTATCGGTGCTAACCGGCCAACAATTCCTATTGCAACCTCATCTTTATCAAGATCGTACTCACTTCTAACCTCTTCCCTAAACATTTCTCTTTTATCATGAAAAGGGACTAAATCAAATCCTAAATTAACAACTCGAATCTTCTCTGGCTTACAGATCGCATGATCCTCTGACAGCTCCTTTTTCTGTAGATCTGAAATTGCTATTACTCCTGTTGATTTCCGAGCTAGATTCCTTTCAATCATCTTAAAAAGAGTGGTTTTCACCTTTCCAAAATAAGAATGAAATACATGACCATGAAATGTATGAAGGATGATTGGGACCTTACATGAATATGCTGCTTTTCTCCCTAAGGCACCAGCCTTTGAAGCATGTGTATGAACAATATCAGGTTGAAAATCACAAATTATTTGCTTCAATCTCTTATATGCTGCACGATCACTTTTAAAATTAGGTTCACGCACTAGCTCCTCAATTAAAACAGGCTTTACATTGTATTTATCAAGAATAAATAATGAATCAGACTCTCCTTTTTCTGGAAGTCCACCTACTAACATGGTTTCATATTCATCTCCAAGAAACGCAGTTAAAAACGTCGCATTATATGTCGGTCCACCAATATTAAATCGGTTAATAATTCTAAGTACTTTAATCTTCTTCAATCGTTTATATGATATTTTAATCACATTCGGTTTGCGTACCTAACGTTTTTAATTTGATAAGTTTTCTTGTTTTTGGCACATTCATTGAGTTTTCTTATAGAACTTTACAAAAAAACAATTCCATGAAGATAACAAGTTCTATCCTTTTCACTCTGATTCTTTCTATCAATTTTGGTTTTTGTCAATCGAAAATTCAAGTTTCTCTCGATAACTTTGTAAATGATGTTGCTCTTAATCATGCAAGTATTAGTTGTGAAGTAGTTGATCTTTCTACGAAACAAATTGTAGCGGAATACGCCCCGAATCAAGCTTTACCAACTGCCTCCACAGCAAAATTGTTTTCTACAGCTGCAGCACTAGAAATTCTTGGAGAAAACTACCGTCCTAAAACACGTATCTATCATACCGGAGAAATTGATTCTTTAGGTATTCTAAAAGGCAATTTATGGATTCGGGGAGGAGGAGATCCTTCTTTAGGCAGTAAATACTATTCTAAACAAGGACATGAACGTGATTTTCTTTATGCTTGGATCGACTCATTAAAAAAAAGGGGAATCCAGAACATAGAAGGAAACCTGATTGTTGATGCTTCTGAATTTGGGTACGAAGGTGTTCCTGATGGATGGAATTGGGTTGACTTAGGAAACTACTATGGAGCTGGGCCCTCTGGACTTACTATATTCGACAATCTATTGAAAATCACGTTTTCGACTTCGCAAACAGCGGGTCGTGTTTCCAAAATAACCTCAATGTTTCCTGAGGTTCCAGGAATGCAATTTCATAATTACGTAAAATCCTCAACGCGAAAAGGGGATAATGCATATATATATGGAGCTCCCTACTCAATGGATCGTTTTGTCACTGGCACACTTCCTATTGGACGGAACTCATTCATTGTCAAAGGAAGCATTCCAGACCCTGAATTTCAGTTTGGATTTGAACTATTGTCGTTATTAAAAGAACAAGGTATAGAAGTTCGCGGGAAATTATCTACAGGAAGAAAATTAGGCTTAACCAGCAACAACAAAAGTTACTCTGATAAGAAGTTAATCTATACACATCAGGGAATTCCAATTGGGAAAATTGTAAATAAAACAAATGAAAAAAGTGTTAATCTTTTTGCTGAACATTTAGTTAATCTAGTTGGGTATTACAAAACAGGAAACGGCAGCACGTCTTCGGGATTAAAAGAGTTAGAAAAACACTGGTCATCTCGATTCAATACTGCGGGAATGCATCTAAATGATGGAAGTGGACTTTCACGTTCCAATGCCATTTCAGCCCATCATTTTACAGAACTTCTAAATTCAATGAAAAACGGAAAAAAAGCTAACTTATTTACTGCTTCACTTCCCGTTTCAGGAAAATCAGGAACAATGCGAAACATCTGTAAAGGTCAAATCGGAGATGGACGAGTTATGGCCAAAAGTGGTTCCATGACAAGAATTAAAAGTTATGCAGGATATATTATAGGTTCATCAGGGAAAACATACTCTTTTGCATTAATTGTAAACAATCAAAGTTGTTCCTCTAGATTACTCGTAAAAAAAATGGAAGTACTCTTTAATCAGATAGCAATTCATTAACCGATTTCTACAGCTAATATCTCAGCCCAACATTCTTTTACAGTTTTTCCAGAAGCCTCAATCATCTTAGGAACAATACTCTCATTCGAAAAACCAGGTGTAGTGTTCACTTCAATAACATAGGGAATATCATTGACCAGCATAAAATCAATTCGTGCAATCGATCTAAGCTTTAACAAACTATAAATCTTTTTCGAAAGCTCTTGAACATCGTCTCTGACTTCATCTTTTATTCTTGCAGGAGTAATTTCATCTGACAATCCTTGATATTTCGCTTCAAAATCAAAAAAATCATTTTTAGAAACAATCTCAGTTAATGGAAGCGCTGTTACCCCATGATTTCCATTATACAAACCACATGTAACCTCCGTCCCGTCCAAAAATGATTCAACAACAACTGTTTCACCCTCCTTAAAAGCATCATTTACAGCCAACTGCAATTGATCAACATCTTTCACCTTAGCAATTCCATAACTCGATCCCGAATCGCAAGGCTTTACAAAAAGTGGTAATCCTAACTCATTTACTACAGAAGCTATATCTAATTCTTCTTTTGCATTAGTCAAATACAACGATTTAGCCACTGGAATATCAAAACCACTCAAAAACTGATTACAATACCATTTATCAAAAGACAATTGAGAAGCCAAAGGGCCAGAATTAACATATGGCATATCAATCATATCTAAATACGCTTGAATCTTCCCATTTTCTCCAGGGTCACCATGTACATATACAATTGACAAATCGATTTTTGTAACTTCTCTATCCCATAAAAAAGTAAAATCCTTTGAATTCAGGGGGACTTCCGTATCATCAAGAAGAACATTCCATCCCGTCTTTCTCAATAGAACCAAAAATGGAGCAAACCCATCAGGGAAATTCTCTAAAATATTACGGGCACTTTTTACTGAAATATCAAATTCAGATGAAAAGCCGCCACAAATGATTCCTACATTTTTCATGCCTGCTTTGTTTTAAAGCAAAATAAACAGATTGGATCGTTGTTAGAATTCAATCAATGAAAAGTTATCATCAAAACAACTGTTAACTAATTCCGTTTTAGGTAAACTCTATTTTATCAAAAATCTTTACCTTACATTTGTACAAACTAAATTCAGCTTAAATCTATTGACTTCTATGGTAAGGTACTTACTTTGCATGCTCGCCACTTCAATATACTTTGTTTCATCCGGTCAAACAACCTTGTTTTCAGATGACATGGAATCCCTTACATCAACCTGGATTCGAACGGAAGATACTTCTCCAAATTTTTGGCTAGATAATACTTGTGCTGGAAACGGAACTAGTAATGCTGGAACAAAATCGTTATACATATCCTCTGGAGGATCTGTTAGTGGATGCGGCCCAACCGGAACGGAACAATTTGCATATACAAATGCACCGACAGGCTTAACAAATTCGGCTCTTATTTATGAAACAATTGACGGAACATGCGCATCCGCCTATCAAGTAACTTTCGATTATCGTATCGATGGAGTAATTGGGGAGGACTTTGCAAACTTGGTTTATTCTACGGATGCTGGAGCAACTTGGACTGTGGTAGGAGGCGAAATTCCAAGTTCTACCGCATGGACAACAACAACAATATCTTTACCTAGTATATTAGATGGAACTTCTTTTCAACTGGGATTTAGATTCACCTATAACGACAATACAATTACAGGTTTACCATTCGCTTTTGACAATGTACTTGTTACTGGTGCAGATCTAGAAAATCCGATCATTACTTGTCCGACTTCGCTTGATCTATTCGTAGATAATTCATGTCAGGCTATTGTTGATGACAACACAAAAGACTTACTCACTTTATCGGACAACTGTACCGATTCAGCTTTAATCTTAGTGACTCAAAGCATTCCTGAATTTACAGTTCTAGCCACAGGGCCTGGAGGTACCGAAACAATTATTCTAACCGCAACCGATGAAGCTGGAAATACAGCACAATGCCCAATCACTTTAAATATTATTGATTTAGAGATCCCTGTTCCTGTTTGTCCGACAACACAACAAATTTATGTCGATGGAAATTGTCAAGGAACGACACCTGACTATACTGGATTAATCAGCGTAACAGATAACTGTAGTGCATCTGCTGCAATTACACTTAGTCAATCACCTCCAACTGGAACCGTTATAACGGGAGCTATTGTTGAAACAACAATTACAATTACGGCTACTGATGAATCCGGTAATATTGGAACATGTGATTTCATAATGAGGACACTGGATACAATACCAACACAAATTACCTGTCCCGCAGACTCTAACCTATACGTAGATGCAAGCTGCATGGGAATACTTGGAGACTATACATCTTCTGCTACAATTGTTGATAATTGCGAACCACTATCAAACCTTACAGTAACTCAGAGTCCTCCAGTTGGGACCACAGTTTCAGCAGATCAAGTTATCACTTTAACGGTTAACGGAGGTGTTCCTGCCATTCCTCAAACTTGCACATTTACAACTGTTTTAGTTGATTCAATATCCCCTTCAATTACTTGTCCAACAGGATCCATTTTGCACGTTGACAACACATGTACCACTTCTTTATTAGACTATACTAGTGGTGGAATTATTATTGAAAATTGTGGAGGAGGATCGACAATAACACAAAGTCCAATACCAGGAACTATTCTTGGAGCTAACCCTTCAGAACAAATCACTCTAACCGTTACTGATAACTCTGGAAATCAAGGACAATGTCAATTTACAGTTTCAATTGTTGACACAATCTCTCCTACTGCAACCTGCCCCGCCTCTCAACAAGAAAATGGAGATCTAAACTGTTTTGCAACTCTTGGGGACTACACTTCATTAGTCACTCCTCTTGACAATTGCACTTCAGGAGCGAATTTTACGATCTCGCAATCACCACCAATAGGAAATTCTTTTTCAGGTACTCAAACTGTTACAATGACAATTGAAGACGAGAACGCAAACACAACAACTTGTGCGTTTGACGTAACAATCGTTGATATTACAGCGCCTGTCATTAATTGCCCCAGCAACTCTACTGTTAGTACAACAACACTTTGCAATTATGACCTAGCAGATTTTACAACTTCCGTAATAGTTACTGACAATTGTGACAACGCTCCAATTGTTACACAAAGTCCAGCATCAGGAACTCCTCTATCAGTTGGGGTTCATACAATCACTTTAATAGCAACAGATGCTTCAAACAACAGCGCAAACTGTACATTTGACATTACGGTAGAAGATCAAGTTGCTCCTATTTTTACGACTTGTGCCTCTACCCAGAACCTCATAGTTGATGGGACATGTCAAGGAACACTTGGAGACTATACGGCACTTGCCTCAGTAACAGACAACTGCTCATCGCCAACAAATATTACGATTACCCAATCACCTGTATCAGGAACAATTATTTCTGCAACTGCACTTATTACATTAACCGCTACAGATGAGGCCGGAAACACTTCTAACTGTCAATTTAATGCAACTCTATCAGACACAACCCCTCCTGTAATAACTGTTTGCCCAAGTAACTTCACAACTCCTATAGGTTCCAATTGTGAATACACAATACCAGACATTATGAACTCAATTGTAGGTACAGACAATTGTTCTTCATTAACAAATATGACCCTTACTCAAACACCTGCAATCGGAACACCTGCTAACGGCACAACTCCTGTCCTTATTGTTTTAAGTGACGAAAGTGGAAACCAAACAACTTGTGTCACAACAATTATTCCTGATGATGTTAGCCCTCCAACGATTATTTGTCCAACAGCAATGATTGAAAACATTGGAACCAATTGCGACTTCAATTTGGGGTATTATGGAAGTGCTGCTAATGTAACAGACAATTGTTCTAATTACGTTATCAATCAAACTCCTGCTATTGGCTCTCTCATAACAACAGGAATGAATGAAATCACACTAGAAGTTGTTGATGCTGGTGGGAACTCTGAAACATGTTCGTTCTTCCTTGATGTTGTAGAGAATGTAGACCCAATCATTAACTGTCCAAACGACACAACTTCTTGCGACCCTGTAATGTTCTATAATTTACCAACATTCTCGGATAACTGTTTTAGTTTTCTAACTCAGATTGACGTGACAGGATATACCGTGGGAAGCACCTTCCCAGTTGGAGTAACCTTCTTACAGTATATGGTAGCAGATTCTTCTGGTAATTCGCAACAATGTACTTTCCGAGTTGAGATATTAGATTATCCTTCTTCGGCAAACATCCCTTTAGACTCCATTGTATTATGCGACCAAAATAGTACACTCTTAGAGGCGGACGCTATCACAAGTGGAACAGGTGAATGGAGCCTAATTTCAGGACAAGGAAATTTCAATAATGAATTTGCCAGTACAACTGGTGTTAATAACCTTGGATACGAAACAAATAGCTTTGAATGGGCTGTCTCCTCTGCTAGTTGCGGAACGCTCTCAGATACAATCGTAGTCATCTCTGCTCAATCTCCGTTACCAACAAGCATTGTTAACGACACATTGTATACCTGTTTTGACTCTACAATTGCTCTGGAAGCCACTGCACCAATCTATGGAACAGGGATTTGGACAACGAACAATAACTCAGTCATTTCAGATTCAAGTCAAAATATAACAAGCGCAATCATTCATGAAAATGGTTGGCACGAATTTACATGGACAGTATCCAATGGAAGCTGTCCTTTGACATCAGATAGTATTCAAGTCTACTTCTCTAACCCAATCAACGCATCAGCCAGTGACTCTGCTGTTTGCCTTGAAGACGGAAGTGTTGTAGTTACTGCCGACCCTTTAGCTCCTGATCAATCATGCTATTGGTCAATAGGATCAGGTAGCGCAACAATCTATTCACAAGACACCCCAACAAGCGATATTGACAATTTCGGAAATGGTATTAACACATTTATTTATGAAATAAATAGCCCTGGTTGCCCAACTGCCAGAGACACCATTGTGATATTAGCAAGTCTTTGTAATGGATTCAACCCTATCATTCCCACAATGATAACACCCAACTTTGATGGTAAGAACGATATTTTCGAAATCGATTTCCTAAATAAAGTTTATCCAAATTGTCAAGTAACAATCTTTAATCGATGGGGGTCTGTAGTATTTGAGTCTACAGGA
Organism: Crocinitomicaceae bacterium; assembly: GCA_022448165.1. GTDB lineage: Bacteria > Bacteroidota > Bacteroidia > Flavobacteriales_D > Crocinitomicaceae > UBA4466. The sequence goes on from JAKVAS010000003.1 coordinate 43,252, forward strand.
TATTCTTCCCCATGGGATGGTACAAGAAACAATGAAAAATTACCTATGGGAACCTATTTTTACAAAATCAACCTAAACGATAACGATGGTACAACCCTCAACGGCGACATTAGTATTATCTATTAATCGAATTGACATGAAACGTATGAAATATATATTTACGAGTGCCTTTTGCTTGCTTCTCTCTACAACAAGCTTTTCGCAACAAGAAGCTCAATACGCAAACATTATAAACAACCCTTACATTGTAAATCCTGCTGCTGGAGGCCTTTCAGATATCATGCAATTTGAATTAACGACAAGAAGCCAATGGATAGGGTATAATGGAGGACCTCGTTCATTACTACTTACAGGCTTCAGCCCAATAAAAGTTAATAGCAAAGCAAAAAGTGTGATTTCTCCTTTTAATGAGGATGGAAAAGTACTATTTCAAGGCCCCGCAAATACCACTGGAGAAATAAAACATATACTTGGAGGAAAAGCAACTTATGACGGTATTGGTCCATTCGCTAAAACATCCATTCATGGTAGTTATGCGGTTCATTTACCTTTCACAAAAAAAGTAAACATAGGCGCTGGACTTGGTTTAGGGTGGAGTAACTTTGGTATTAATCAAGAGCGCGTAATCTTATATCAAGCTGACGACGCAGCTTATTCTCAATTTCTAGGCGTTTCTTCCTCTCAGAATATTATTGATGCAAATGTTGGTATTACTTTTTATGGAGAAAAGTTTTTTGGTGGCATTTCTACCACACAGTTCCTTAAGAACAAAGCGAAATTTGAACAAGTTGTTTTAGAAAGCAATTATAATCGTCACTATTTCATCGTTGGAAAATACACCTTTGATATTTCGGAAAAATTCCAAATAGAACCCAACCTTGTCGCTAAATTTGCCGAAAACAGTCCTGCATCCCTTGATGCAGGAGCCCGATTTATTTTTGATAAAAGTGTTTGGTTTGGGAGTCAATACAGAACCAGTAATGCATTAGTATTTCAAATTGGTGCCAACCTGATAAACAACCTATATATTTCCTATGCATTTGAACAAGGAATAGGGCCAATTCGAATGTCTAGTAATGGAACTCATGAAATTCAACTTGGATTCTACCTTGGCAAAAACAGGAATACTGAAAAGGAAATTAATGACAGCAAAGAAGGTAAGAAATAGGTTGTTGAATAAATTATGTATTTCCTTCTTGAAGTGTACCCTTGAAAAGTTCTCTTTTCTTAATTTCGCAAACATCAAGATACCGATATGCGCATAGTTTATTTCATATTATATTTCACTCTCAAATATTCATTCCGAATATTTTATCCTCGACAAAAAATGGTCAACTCTCCAAAAGAGTTTTTTGGTCGTACGATATACGTAAGCAACCATTCCGCTTCTTTCATGGATCCTTTGGTAGTTGCTGCACTTCGAAGACCAATCGTTTTTTTCATGACCCGTTCAGACGTATTCACAACAATATCTAAACCTTTTTTATGGGCTTGTCAAATGCTACCTATTTACCGTCAGCATGATGGAGAGGATACCAAGAAAAAAAATGAACAGGTATTTCAGAAATGTACAAACATTTTAAAGTATGGGAGAAATCTATTAATTTTTGGAGAAGGATTTACCGATGATACCTTTATTAGACGATTAAAACCTGTTAAAAAAGGTGCTGTACGAATTGGATTTATTACACTTGAGGCAATGAACTGGAAAAAGAATGTTTACATCGCCGCTGTAGGGTGTAATTATTCTAATCCAAATCAAATGCTTAGTGATATACTTATTTCAACTTCAGAAAAGATTTGCCTAAACGATTACAGAGAAGCCTACAAAGAAAATCCAAGTAAAACAATTACGGATCTTACGAAGCTTGTTGAAAAACTCATGCAAGAGCAAATTACTCATGTAATGAAGAAGGAAAATGCTCCAATGCATGAAAACATAATGATGCTAACACGAAAAGGTATTACCCCTGATAACTTTGACCGTTCTCGCTCCCTTGTGGATCGTTGGAAATATTCTCAAAAACTGGCTAACTGGCTAAATGATCAAGAAGTGACTGAAGACAACAATCTAGGAAGGTTTAAATCATCATCAGATAATTACTTTAAGCTTCTAAAACGATTTAAACTGGAAGAACGATTAATTCATTGGAAACTATCAAACAGAAATGGGAGCAGAGCTAAAGAAATATTAACCATCATTGCCCTATTCCCTCTTGCAATTCTTGGTTTAATTCATTGCGGAATTCCTTACTTCTTTATTAAACGTTTTGTTGAAAAGAGTTTCAGACGTAAAGTTTTCTGGGGTTCGGTAAAATTAATCCTTGGAAAGTTAACAATTGGGCTACTCAACATCCCAGTAATATTTGCTTTTTATTACTTTGTATACCCAAATTGGTGGGTTTCAATACTGTATTATTTACTAATTGGAATATTCGGCCTTGCTGCCTACATCTCAATGTTAAAGATAAGGGATTTTAAAAAGAAGGGTATAATAAACAAAACAGACCTTTCAAAATTCATCAAAAAGCGTGAAGCATTAATTGAACAAATGAAAAACGTAGTACCCACAGAGTTTCATTGACTATACTTTCGTCCTAATAAAATAAATCAAACCAACGCCCACAATTATAGACACCATAATATTTGCAACCGCCAACACCACATTTCCAGCCTCAAGAAGGTTGAAAGTATCATTACTAAATGTACTAAATGTGCTGAACCCTCCACAGAAACCAACAATTATTAACGGTTGAATCCACGCGCTATTTTCAGAGCTACCACTTGTTCCTACCACTATTAACGCCAATAGGACACACGCAATAATATTAGCAATAAAAGTACCTAAAGGAAAGTCTATTTTCATCATACTCAAGGCCGCCTTACCGACTAAAAATCGACAAAGGCTTCCCAAGCCACCTCCAATAAATATATATAAATACGTCATTCGTGATTACTCGATCGATATACAATATTAACAAAAACATATCGATACATGACAAATGCAATAGAAGTACCGAGTACAGCACCGGCAATCACATCGGTCAGATAGTGCACTCCCAAATAGATCCTACTAAAACTTACCAATATTGCAACAGGAATTAAAACAAAGGGAATTTTGGAATAATATGCCTTCAAGTGCCAAGATGATAAAGCACAAATCATAAAGAAATTTGCTGCATGGGCAGATAAGAAACCAAACATTCCCCCCTTATAAAAACTTCCGTCCTCAAACTGATAAAAATGTAACTTATCCGTTAATTCCATATGGTGAGAAGGGCGAAAACGTTCGAAGACATTCTTAAATGCATGCGTCGACAATAAATCAGCTATAACCACACCAACAATAACCGTAAAAAGAAACACAACTGTCTCTTTCCAACCAACTTTTCGGAAACTTAAAAAAAGCAATGTTAGGTAAAACGGAATCCAGGGTGTTTTTGCCGAAACGTACCACATGAACTCATCAAGAAACGGAGTATTCCAACCGTTAACGATTTCTACAATTAGCCTATCTATAGATTCAAGATAATCGATCATCGTTTAACGTTTCCCAAATTAAATCCTTTAGTTCAACAATTCCCATTTGAGCAACAGAAGAAATGAACATTGATTTTACTTTTTTGGGAAGCTCTTTCTTAATTTCACTTTTCAATTCTTCGTCCAACATATCACTTTTAGAGATTGCTAGCAAACGATCCTTATGCATCAATTCAGGATTATAAAGCTTCAACTCATTCAATAAAACTTCATACTCTTTCTTAATATCATCACTATCCGCAGGCACCATAAATAATAGTAACGAATTCCTCTCAATATGCCTCAAGAAGCGCAATCCTAAACCCTTTCCTTTATGTGCATCTTCAATAATCCCAGGAATATCCGCCATAACAAAAGATCGATGATCTCTATACTTTACAATACCTAAATTCGGTTTAATTGTAGTAAACGGATAGTCTGCGATCTCAGGTTTTGCCGCCGTTACAACTGACAACAATGTACTTTTCCCTGCATTTGGAAGTCCCACAAGACCAACATCCGCCAAGACTTTCAATTCTAAGATCTTCCACCCTTCACGTCCATCCTCTCCTGGTTGCGCGTATCTAGGCGTTTGATTCATAGACGACTTGAAATTATTATTTCCAAGTCCCCCTCGGCCTCCTGGTTGAATAATCCTTTCTTCCCCCGGTTCAGTTATTTCAAATAAAATCTCACGTGTTTCTCCATCCCTAACAACAGTTCCCAATGGAACATCAATATACGCATCCGTCCCTTGAGCGCCAGTCTTAAGATTTCCTGAACCATGGACACCATGTCCAGCTTTTATATGTTTTTTAAATTTTAAAGGAAGTAATGTCCATAATTGTGGATTTCCACGAAGAATAACATGACCTCCACGACCACCATCACCACCATCAGGTCCACCTTTAGGGATATACTTCTCCCTGCGATAGTGCATAGAACCACCACCACCTTTACCTGAGGTACAGTGAATCTTTACGTAATCAACAAAATTATTCGATGCCATTTGAAGTGTATTTTAATTACGCAAACAATCCCTTAATAAGAAAATCTTATTGAGAATCAATTACGGTATAAAGTCTTTGCGTTATTTCGTCAATTGATCCAACCCCATCAATTTCAGCTAATTTATCTTGTGATTCGTAGAAACCAGCAACTGGTGCTGTACTAGAATTATATGTATCAATTCTGTTCTGAATAATTTCTGGATCAGCATCATCCTTTCTTCCTGACACTTCCGCTCTTGACAATAAACGTGTTTTCAACTCATCTTCAGGAACAACCAATGATAACATCGACGTAACACTAGTTCCTTTAGATTCCAAAAACACATCCAAAGCCTCCGCCTGAGCAGTTGTTCTTGGAAAACCATCATAAATAACACCCTTGGCATCTGGATATTTTGATACTTCAGATTCCAATATTTTAATCGTAACATCATCAGGTACCAAGTTTCCTTTATCAGAATAACTCTTCGCTAACTTTGCCAATTCAGATTCTGGATCTAATGCTCTAAAAACATCTCCCGTCGAGATATGAACTAGATCATACTTTTCCTTTAGTCTTTCAGATTGTGTCCCTTTTCCTGCACCAGGAGGTCCGAATAGTACTATGTTTAACATATTCGTTTGATTATTCGTTTGTCTAATTTGATAAATAGTATCAAGATTTCTTCCTTTCTCATTGTAATCCAAACCATATCCAACAACAAAAGCATTCGGAATAGAAAAACCTATATAATCCGGACGTTTACTCCCTTTAAACGCATCTGGTTTATACAATAGCGTGCATATTTTTACTGATGCTGGCTTTTCTGAATTCAGTAATGAAATAATTTTGTCAATGGTAACACCTGTATCCACAATATCTTCAACAATGACAACATCCTTTCCTGTGAGATCCAAATTCAAGCCTATGAGTTCATCCACTCTTCCGCGTGATTCCGTTCCAGAATAAGAGCTCATTTTCACAAAAGAAATTTCACATTCCAAAGAAATGTTTTTCATCAGGTCTGATGAAAACATAAACGCTCCATTCAAAACAGAAATAAAAACCAAATCACGACCGAGGTACTCAGTGTTAATGGTTTCGGCTAGCGACCGAACTTCTTTTTGAATTTCTTCGTTGGTAATAAATACCTCAAATGATTTGTCTAAAACCTTAATCACGTGTAATAATTTGAAGAGCAAAAGTACTATTTTCTTATCAATTATATGGAACTATTCCTTGAATAGAAGCATTCAATATCTAAAATTGACATTATCTTTGCCAAATGGAAAGAATGGTAACGGGAAAAGCGCATCGACTTGGAATTCTAGGTGGAGGCCAATTAGGAAGAATGTTCATACAAGCTGCTATCAACTATGATATTCATGTACACATCATGGATAACGGCTTAAACACACCTAGCTCTGCAATATCTAACACGTATACAGAAGGTGACATCACCAACTATGATGATGTTTTAAATTTTGGAAAAGACAAAGATATTATCACTGTTGAAATTGAAAATGTAAATGTTGAAGCCCTAAAACAACTTGCTATCGAAGGGAAAAAAATTTTCCCACAACCAGTAGTTTTAGAAATCATTAAAGACAAAGGACTTCAAAAACAATTTTACATAGAAAATAACATTCCCACTTCTAACTTCTCTCTCACGAATGCGGAAACGGACAAAAATGAACTCCTTCAAAAAATCCCTTTTGTTCATAAATTACGAACAGGTGGCTATGACGGAAAAGGTGTAGAAATCATTCGAAAACCAGAAGATTTAAAAAACACCTTTAAAGCTCCGGCAATTCTAGAAGAACTAGTTCCTTTTGAAAAAGAAATCTCAATCATTGTTGCAAGAAACGAGCAAGGAGAAACGGCCGTATACCAGAGTGTAGAGTGCGAATTCAACGATGCAAATCTTGTTTCATTTCTCTTCTCCCCAGCCGCAGTTTCCGCGGAAATAGAACAAAAAGCAACAACACTTGCCATTGAAGTCATCAATAAATTTAAAATGGTAGGAATTCTAGCAGTAGAAATGTTCCTTACACCTTCAGGTGAATTATTAGTAAATGAAGTAGCTCCTAGACCTCACAATAGCGGACATCATACAATCGAATGCAACATAACCTCACAATTTGAACAACATCTTCGATCTATAATGAACTTCCCGTTAGGATGTACAGATATGGTTCGATCTGGAGCAATGATCAACCTTATTGGAGAAATTGGACACACAGGAAAAGTGCGCTATGACGGGTTAACTGAGATCATTCGAAGAAAAGGTGTTCACGTTCATTTATACGGAAAAGAAGAAACCAAAGCTAACCGTAAAATGGGACATGTTACTGTTGCTCTAAGCGAACTATCTGAAGCTAAAAAAGTAGCAACTGAAATAAAAGACTTAATTCGAGTAATTTCCGAATCATAAATATTCCTACATATAAGTAACAGGTTCTTAGTATTTTACTTAAATTAGACTACGTTGATATAAATCAACGCTACTTTAATGACAAAAAAACTACTACTACTTCTTTGCTTACTGTTGAATGTCGGACTATGGTCTCAAATACGTCAGTTTGAACACTTCGGAAGACGTGAAGGCCTTGGGATGTCATCAATTCACTGTGCTAGACAATCTTCGGACGGACATCTTTGGATCGGACTAGATGGCGCTGGGCTAAGTAAGTTTGACGGGGAAAATTTCACCGAAATAACCCCAATTAATGGACCGAGAACACTTCATGTAACTGACATCCTCTTTTCCGAGGACAATGTACTATTTGCTTCTCGTTTTAACGGATTTTTTTCTTATTCCCAAAAGAACAACAGTATTCAACGTATTGATGATAATGATTTCGGTAGAAAATTCGGAGACCGTAAACGACTCTTGCAGGAGGGCAAATCCCTATACTTATTCTACCAAAGACAAATCATATGGAAGTCCAACGGAGTCTTTAAGCCAATAACTCATAGAGACCTTCCAAAAGAAAATATCAATGTAATTGATCACATACTACTAGATCAAGGTATTTTATTCTCCACAGAAACAGGATGGTTCCACGTATTAGAAGGGAAAATCACCCCTATATGTGAATGGATCGGAAAAACCAACCTTGACGTCTCAAATTATCGTTTTGGGTATAAAAAAGACAACATTGTTACATTGTGCTCCCCATACGCAGATAACTGGATTCAGATTAAACTGAATAAAGAATCAATACCAACATTAACGCGTGGGATGCACGTATCAACTCCTTTTAATTCAGGAGAACAAATCTCTAAATGTACTTACAATGAGAAAAGAAAAGATGTCGTCTTAATTACAAATACTGGTCGATTATTCAGTGTTCATAGTGGAACATTAAAACTCATACCTCACAACATGGAGTATCCCTTTTCGGATATCGACGATCTCTTTATTGATTTCAATGGCTCCATCTGGCTTTCGTCAACACATAGTGGTCTTCATAAAGTATCGACAGAACCTTTTGTTCAATTCAAAATGAACCCAATAATGCGTGTTGAAAACATCAGTTTAACGCATAAAATTGATGAGCTTTTAGTTTTGGATTTTTTTGGCGGTAATACGCATATTGGCAACCCTCTTATTCCTGATGAATTCAAATCCTTTGACTTTCATACGTACTCTATTGATAAAGGAAAAAAAGAATACTATTTCGCTACAAACAACGGAATCAAAACCCTTGATCGAGAAGCTCCTGGTAAAATATCTTTTAACACATTTTTATTACCAAATGAAAAAATAAGTATTGCAATAGAAGAAAATGGATATCTCTGGTACAGTCCTTTCGGAGAAGGGTTATATAGATACGATTTAAAAACAAAGAAGACTCAATCCATCCAAACAGATCAAAAAAGAACATTAGAGTTTGTTTATACTGCCCAAAAATCTAAAGACGGTAAGTTTTTGTATTTCGGAGGAAACAATGGCGTATACAAAGTAAACATTGAATCAGGCCTAGCCTCACCGATCATGGGGAGTCAAACTCAATATGCAGGTAATTCTGCAACTGACAGCTACGGAAACTGTTGGTTCACATGTGGAGAAAACCTTTTAGGAATATTAAACAACGGAACAACTCGGATAATTTCTGATCAAAAATATTTTAATTCCCCACTGTTCTATACATTAGAATCCGATAGTTTTGGCAATTTAATTCTGGGAACCAATAAAGGAATCTCTATCATAAATATTGGAGAGTTCGGCAACATCCTTTCCTCAAACCATTATGATTCAAGCACTGGATTTGAAGGATATGAGACTCACACAAGATCCAACTTCAAAGACAACTCAATAATATATGTTGGTACCATTGAAGGCCTATTTATTATTGATACAAAAGAACTAGAATCAACAAGTCCACCGAACCAACCATATATCTATAATCTCCTTGAAAAAGCCAACGCTCAAGAAAGAAACTCAACCGCCCATTTTAAAATAACAGTTCTCAACCCCAGAACTAAATCGCTTCAATACCGATATCGCCTAGTAGAACTTAATGAAACCTGGGAAGAAAATCACGGTTCACAAGAAATAACCTTTGACAAACTAAAAAGTGGAAGGTTCACACTAGAGGCTCAAGCCTCATACGATGGGGCACACTGGAGCGAATCCTCTTTTCAGCATTTTGATATTAATGTATCTATTTGGAAATCTTCATGGTTCATTGTAGTACTTATCGGAGGGATCATTGCTCTAAATTTATTCCTATTATCTTTCAATAAAAACACGCGTACAATAAACCTGTTAGGAGAAGAGTCTAAACAAATCTATCTAGAAATGGCTCCTGCAATGCTCATTTTTGCGGCATTCTATGTTACAAGCTCTCACTTAATCGCACCTATAGTTACAAGTGAATTAACAGGAAGTACGACTATCACATTAATTGAAGGAGTCATACTAATTGCTTTATATCTTACCTCCCTTGTTTTCAAACGCCAAAACAAAAAACACTTGTATCTACATTTATTAATTATTGCGATAGGTATCATCACTTTACACTTCTTTTGGGAGCTATACATTTCAAACCTTTATCCTTATCACATTTTAGGAATTGTTCTTACAGGAACTGTAGCTCCCTATGTTTTCACTCGCCTTTCACATTCAACCATCTACAGTTTCATTACTATACTAATTACCATAATTATTGTTTTCAATGTAGATAATCCTGCCTACCCTAAACCCTATACCATAATTGGCATATTTGTTAATGCAAGCCTGATTATTTTTAACAGCCACTTACGTTACAGCTCTTTAGAAAAGTTAACATTCATATCAGGTATTATTAATCAAGGAAATATTCCCGTAATTTCTTATGATTCAAAAGGAACCATATCTTTTGCCACCGAAAACATATCTAATTTTGTCAATTTAACCCACGAAGAACTCATAAATAATAACATCTCTGCCTTAAATAAGTTTGTCTTATACGACGACTCATATCGAGATGTAGATGTCACTCAAGACTTCTTAAGTGACGGAGGCAAATATTTAGTCCCAATGACAGGCGATGATCAATCGATTCGTTGGATTGAATGGTCCTACAAACAATTCTCTAAAAATCTTAGAGTTATAATAGGAAGTGACGTTTCTGAAAAAGTAGAAATAGAAAACACCCATGAACTATTAGTTCAAAAAGTAGAAGATTTCATCTCTACCGTAGATGTTAATGGTAATATAACCTTTTTAAATGACTCATTATTAGATAAAATGGGGTATCAAAAAGAGGATTTAATAGGTAGGAACGCTGTTGAACTTGTAGCACCGGAATATCGTAAAAATGCTGAAAAGTTCTATTCAAAGCACTTCAAAGAAAGAAAACTAACATCTTATTATGAAATTCCTATTCTCAAAAAGAATGGAGACGTTGTTTGGGTAGGCCAACATGTCAACACAATATATGCTCCAGGATCCAAAAAATACATTAACGGCTACATTGCCTTAGCTAGAGATATTACTGAAAGAAGGAAACAAGAGCGACTTATTCGGGAGCAACGCGACAATATTACCTCTAGTATTAACTATGCACTAAGAATTCAACGAAGCTTATTGCCAAAAGAACGTAAATTTGAAATCGCATTTAATGACTATTTCATATTCTACCGTCCGAAAGACATTGTCTCTGGCGATTTCTATTGGATTCAAAGTATTGGTAACAAACAAGTGATTGTCTTGGGTGATTGCACAGGTCATGGGGTTCCCGGATCGCTCATGACTGTTTTAGGAATAAACCTACTAAACAACATAGTTTTAGAAGCCAGAATAACAGAACCCAGCGCAATTTTAAACGAATTAGATAAGCGCATTATTGAATATCTTCAAAAACATAATAATGAGGAAAAAATTATAGATGGAATTGAAATCACAATCATTGTGATTGAAGAAGGAGTCGAAGAAATGTCATATGCCTGTGCAGGCTCACGCTTCCTTATATATCAAAAAAACACTTTCGCCATGTTTAAAGGCAACAATGAGCACATTGGTGATATAAAAGGAGAGGAATTCGTTGGATATCAAACTCAATACACTGCCCTTCGACCAAATGACATCTTATATCTCTTCTCCGATGGGTTTCAAGATCAATTTGGCGGAGTAAAAAATAAAAAATATTCTTTCCGAAGAATGTTGGAACTATTAGAATCAAATGTAAATTTGGAACTTGCTGAACAACAAAACATGATCGAAAAAGAGTTCGACTCATGGAAAGACAGCGAGGAACAAACAGACGATGTAACCATTTTAGCAATCAAAAGGGGAATCCCTCTAGAAGAAAAAACTAATGAAAGTTTGTAGAAGAGAAACATTCAATGCCGCTCACCGATTATTCAGATCTGACTGGAGCGATGAAAAGAACTTTGAAGTATTTGGAAAGTGCAGTCACCCGAACTTTCATGGCCACAATTATGTTTTGGAAGTATGGGTTGAAGGAGAAATAGACCCTGAAACAGGTTATGTTATCGACCTAAAAATACTCAAAAACCTTATTCATAAACACGTAACAGATCGATTCGATCATCGAAATTTAAATCTAGACTGCGAAGAATTCAACGGGATAAATCCTACAACGGAAAATATTTCAATGGTTATCTGGAAAATACTGCGAGAAAATATCCCGTCGAAATTCCAATTAGA
>JAKVAS010000030.1 GCA_022448165.1 Crocinitomicaceae bacterium
GAAACTTCTCTAAAAATTCAGATACTGATTTCATTGAGATTGGTATCTGAATTTTTTTCTCTGTATTTATATGCTTTATGACACGTTGTGCTTCATAATAATGGAGTTTATTGGTTCTGTCGCATCTATTTTGAAAAAGTTAGAGTAACTTAAACTTCATCACTATGTTCAAGCATTATTAGTTTTCTTGAAAAGATTTAAAAAAATTCTTAACGTATAAAGAAAACTGAAAAAAACTAGTTTTTAGAACCCACCTAATGCCGATATAAGTTGAAATAATTACAGACAATTTAAAAATATGAAATACGCAATATTCATTATGGTCATCATTTTGGGATCTTTTGCACATGCGCAGCAAGATACAACATCTAAATTCAAATCCAATTGGAAAAAATTCAAAACCAATGTTCAGGAAATATCTGTCGCATTAAAAGAGGATATAGAGTCCCGAGTGAACAATGAACAGGAGAACAAACAAATAGATAAAGAAAAAGGTGACCCCTCAAAAAAAAATAAGACCAAAATAAAAGGAATCGACAAGAATAATGTTGAAGCCATCTACGCTTTTCCCGAAGCAGAGTATAAAACCTTTAAAGTAAATGATCGCGGTGAATGGGATGAAAGTAAAGAGTACTTAACTACTATAAGTTATGAGAAAATTGATGATAAAGGTACAAAATCGCTTACGCTTGACATCGCTAACTCCGACCAGAATGGAGGAAGATACACGTTAATAAATGCTGTTCCTGCATCTGTTACCTTGACTTCTTTTAAAATAAATATTAAAGATACACTCTATTACAACACACATTTCGTTCAGGTAGAAAAAGATGCCAAATACGAATATTTTATTGTGACTATCAACAAGGGAATAGTTGTTTTTAGATACGAGTATGCCCGATCTCTGGTTTACGTAAGGCCTAAGTGGTTTATTGGTGCCACACCTCCAGATATTACTGCATTAAAAGATAAGTTATATGAATACCGCATCATCATTAAAGAGGAAAAAGCCGAAGCAAAAGATCGGATAGCACAAACAATGAAGGACCGTGAAGAAAAAAGTCCTTACCTCTTTTTGATGCAGGGCATTGCAGGACTTGAAGGCCTGGAAAACAAAAAGACGGGCAAGGTAGGTTTACACAATGATGCAAATGAGATTATAATCCCAGCGGAATATGATAAATTTAAAAGTGTAGTAAATGGGCACATAATTGCTGTTAAGAATGGTCTTCATGGTGTCATAGACAGGGAAAATAAGGTGATTATACCATTTAAGTACAGTAAGTTGTGGAAATTAGAAGATGATGACTATTTGTGCGTGAGAAAAGGAGAAAAAATAGGTGTTATGGAGTATTCAGGAAAAATTAAACTCCCAATTGAATACGATGAACTTTATTTGTCCGAAACACTTTCTGATGGAACCACGGTGGTAAGAAGCGTCGAGAAAAACGGAAAATTTGGATGCCTTAATAGCAATTACGAATTTATTCTCGATCCGATCTACGATTACATAACGAACGTGCTGGATCACGACATTGTTCGCGTAAAAAAAGATAATAAATATGCCTTCCACAGGCTGGTTGATGGAAAGATGTCTAAATGGTATTCTAAATCCAGTACTTATTTCAGAAACGGAAAAGTATGCATTGGTACAGACAGTCAAATCGGTTTTTTGTCGAGCACACTAAAGGAAGAATTACTAATGAGTAGAGAAGCCTACGATTGGATTTATTACAATGGCGGTCAATACATCACAACTAAGAAAGGCGGTAAACAGGGCATTGCTGACTACAAAGGGAAGGAAATTATCCCGAATATGTATGACGATATCTCAACTTGCTCGGAAGGTGTTGTTATTATGAAAATTGGAGACAAGGAAGAGAGTAAAAACGGATACTATAAACTAGGGTATGGTTTTCTCACAGAAGTAATTTATTCATACGCAGCGCCTTTCAAAAATGGCACAGGAGTGCTAAATCATTCTGGAGCTCGTGGAAAATGTGATGAAAAAGGGCGTATTTCATGGACAAACGATTTATTTACTCCCCCTTCCTCTACCCGAAATCAGCCTTATGCCCAATGGAAAAAGAACTATACTTTTGGAGATAACTTTCCATATCATGATAAGTCAGAATCGGAAGATAGAGTTATTATCGAAGGGACAATGATGATTAAACGAGGTGCGGAAAGCGCCATAATCGAGATCTTACCAAACGGAACTCCCGGTAAAATATTGGTTCCATTTACTGAGGATTTTTTGAGCTGGGAGGGGCCTAGCCACTTTTATAGATCGGGAAAATTGTTCATTACAAAAACGGGAGAACCAGTGTTTGGTCCAAAGGTGACTGCGACAGTTTCAGTTGATTGCTACCTTGGTAACAACTGTTTTGTGGTGGAAAAAAATGATAAGGCAGCAATATACGATTTAACGCTTCGAAAACTGGTCACGAAATTTGAGTACGATTATATAGGAATGCACAATGGCGGTTCTTTGTTTGCCAGAAAAGGGAATCAAGATTACACACTAGATCACTCAGGAAAGGTTATTTCATCTGAGGAGGTATACATCGCTAGCTCCAGTTCATCATCCTCATCTAGCCGTAACTCTTCCTCCAGTGGAAATGCATCAGTAGAGGTTGATGTTACCTACAAAGGAAAAAGTTCTGACCCCTCTTGGTTATATGTTTTTTACACCAAACCAGATGGGTCCAGGGGCAATGGCGATGTTGGCCTAAGTGGTTCCAAGACATTTACGGTAAAACCAGGTACAACTTTACAGTATGTTCTTGGAAGCCACGGACAGGGTAAAAAGTCAACGCTTGTTACCGCACCCAATTCAGGATCGAAAGATTATGAGTTAAACCTCAGGTAGTCCACCGCACAACCGACTAGAGGACGGGAATAGATTGTTCCTTATAAGGTAATGTTTCAAAATATCACCTAGAGCAAAAAAAAACAATTTAAACAGCTGATTTTCAGTTGTAAGTATAGGTTAAAATGATTTTAACGAGTGGATGAATACATCCACTCGTTTCTTTTTTGTTCAAATATGAGCTTGTATCGTCGTAAGTTCGTTGTATATGTTCCAGAATATCACCTAACCATGAGATGTAAATTTTGCAGTAATTCCTGCATTCGAAAAGGATTCAAAAAAGCGGAATTCAGAAGTATTATTGTTAATTATGTAAGAAATATCAGCAAAAAGAATATTCCAATTTTGCCTGCTATCCCAGAATCAATCAGGAAATAGTTTCCTTGATTAAAGCAAGTTGTGGAATTCGTGATATTTCAAGAGTACTAAGTATTTCACCAACAACCGTTTTAAAGCGAATTCTGATCATTTCTAGAACATTAATAAAACCAATAATCTCAAAAGGAAAAACATATGAAGTCGATGAGATGATTACGCATATAGGAAGAAAAGACAGAAGAATTTGTATTGTCTATGCGCTTGATCGGAAAACGAAATCTGTAGTTGGTTTCAACATTTGGAGACGGACCAAATCAACATTAAAAACAGTTGTGAATACCTTGTTATTATCCGAATCCAAGGGAATCCGATCAGAGTTCTTAAACCTCTATTTGGGCTTAATTCCAAAAGAAATTCATTTGGTAAAACGAAGAGGAATCAACAACATTGAACGGAAGAATCTAACCTTAATAACTCAACTCAAACGAGAGCGTAAAGAATTTGAAATAATGAGAGTACCCCTTCCGCGCGCGAGGAGAATAATCTCTTATAAGATGTTACAGTTTTATGAATTATATAATAAGAATACATGATGTCTCATGAATATTTAAATAGGTCTAATGGTGATAGCTTGGGCGTCCGATTGGTTTTTTCGGACGGATAATAGAGCTGTTTAATCTTCATTTGTAGCAGAAAGTAAAACTGCTTTCGTTAATATAAATTATAGCTTATATGAAAATTAATTTAGTCAGTACTTCGCGTTGGCGGAGAATGTTAGGAATTAGTATTGCAGTGGGGTTGTTTTCCAATATTAGCTTGGGGGCTAACATCACCTCTACGCCAGCCCTTAATGGTAGTGTTAAAGGAGATTTTGAGAGTCCAAGTCTTAATGGAGCCAGCTACGCATATGATTATGACTTTACGCATCCCAATGGATTTACTTTTTCGGCAGGGACTGGGATTAGTTCTAATGGCTCGGGGTTTACGTCGGCAAATCCAAACGCTCCTAATGGTTCTCAAGTAGCATTTATACAAGGATCTGGGGCGTATATTGAACGAACATTTGGTTTTGGTTCAAACAGCGGACGATTTTATAGAGTTGTTTTTAAGTCCGCGCTTAGAAATCGTCCAGGAGAAAAGAAACGGTTACGTGTTTTAGTCGATAATATTGAGGTTGGTGAGTTTGACATTATATCGTCTAACTATAAAGTAAAAACAACACTCCCTATATTTTTAAATTCAGGCCAACACACGATTAGAATTGTTGGGGTAAATACGGTCTCAGCAGGTAACCACACAGCTTTTATTGATGAGTTACGATTGCAACGAGTGCGTGGTTGGAATGAGCCGAGTAGTTGGGTAGGTGGAGTTGTGCCAGGACCCAATGACCATGCTATTATTAGTAGTAATTCAGTTATAGCACTTGGTGGGACCATGAGTGTTAATAGTATAAAAGTAATGGGAGAATTGTGCGTTGCTCAAAATCGTAATTTATATCTTGCCAGTAAGTATATAATGGTGATGGGGGCGTCCGCAAGATTTGATATTGGACAAAAGTTAGCGCCTTATACAATGGACGCAACAATTACACTTAATGCGGATCTTAGTCACAATTCAAGTGAAGATGAGACGATTAGTTGGCCTGGAATGGGCACCAATTTTGTTGGTGCTATGAACTCTGGACGAATTGAATTACATGGCGAACCAAAAACGAGTTGGCAACGAATTCAGGCGAATGTTTCGGCAGGAGGAACAACCATCGATATTCCTGTTACTAATTGGGAAGTTGGAGATAAGATTGTTATTGCGCCTAGTAGGAGTAATTGGCTAGAAGCTGAAGAACGAACTATTACGGGTATAACAAATCTTCCAGGTGCAAACAAAAGGCTTACCCTGAATGCTCCTTTATCATATCCGCACACGGGAGTTATTAAAACATATAGTAATGGTTCTAATAGTTGGACGGCCGATTTGCGAGCTGAAGTAGGCATGCTCACTCATAACATAAAGATTCAGGGTGATGCTAATTCTGAATCAGATGATGGCTTTGGAGGCCATATGATGATTATGATGGATGGGAAAGCACATGTTTCGCATGTTGAGTTATTCCGAATGGGGCAAAAGTCCATACTTGGACGATACCCTTTTCACTGGCATCTTTTAGCGAATGGAGGAAATGGGCAGTATATTGAAAATTCAAGCGTACACAAATCATTTAATCGCGCTATAACTATTCATGGTACTCATAAAACAAGAGTTGATAGAAATGTTTGTTATGATCATATTGGACATGGGGTCTTTTTAGAAGACGGGTCAGAGGAAAATAATCTTATCCGAGCTAATTTTGTCCTACATACCAAGCGTCCTGTGGATGGTGAAGAGCTTATAGAGACAGACAATGAATTCAACCAAGCCCAAAATCGTTCACCTGCAAGTTTTTGGATTACGAACCCAAAGAATAAATTTCACGCGAACGTTGCAGCAGGTACACCAGGAACAGGCTTTTGGTTCGCATTTCCTAAAAAACCGATAGGAGCATCTGCTACTGATTCACGCTTTTCTTCTATAGAGCCATACAAAAATCCATTACTTTTATTTAAAGATAATAAGTGTCATAGTTCGGGAACTGGGATTGATGTTTTTGATCAAATTTCCGGTACGGATAAGCTAATTGGAAATGGTGGCTGGCTTCACAACGGAATTCATCTCATTGAAAACTCACTTTTTTATGCGAATAAAATGGCTATTTATACCGGTACTGGTAATGGACAGGCACCTGGTGCTATTACAGATAATCTGATATTCAAAAATAATGTTTTGGTTGAGAATGAAGTTGGCGCAATGATCGCGAGTTACGCTATTCTCGAATCTTGTGTTGTGGTTGCAGATTCAGAGGAAGGTCTACTTCCATCGAATAAATCGAGACGTGCTTGGAGGGTATACGATGGTCCAGGTAGAGTAGAGAATTCATATTTTGTTGGTTGGAATACTCATCCCAAAGCGAATTTTCTTATGAACACAGGGGCTGGCGTAAAACATACAAACAATTGGTTTGTGGGGAACACAACTGATGATGGAATTCCTAGAATGGTTCTTCCTAATTATGATCGTCCTCCAAAATATGAGGTAGGTGCAAATGCTTTAGAACACCCACGTTTGTGGTCATTAGTTCTTCGGGATGAAGATGGAGGAATAGGCGGGAAAGCCAATACTTCAATTGTGAGTAATCATCCATTTTTGTTAACTGGAAACGAATATCAACATTCAAACTGGACAAGAGTTTATCGTTCGGATCATAAATTTGTTTTGTCACTGATGAGATATCTTGGTCATAAAGATAATTATCCAAATGTTACGGTTACACGTTCCGGAAATGGGGCTTCGGAAGAATCAGTTTTTTACATCGGGGGGGATGAAAATAGTTACAAGGAGCATCACCAACTTCCTTGTATTGCAAATGAAGATTTCTTGTACACCTACAATTACGAATCACTTCCTTCTCAAAAACAGGTGCTTATGCGTATGGATGATGCTGAAGTTGGTGATTATTATATGGTCTGTATTAAGAATTTCGGCAAACTTCAAGGTCTAAACATACAGTCAAGCCAAGGAATTATTACTGGACAGAACTCATTGAGTAATTTAAAGAACGCAGGTAGTTCTGGTTATCTCTTCTTGAATGGTGATTTGTATATAAGAGCTGTGGCTACAGATAGGAAACAAGGGTTTACCATAACTTGGACAGGCATAGGTACTTATCCTTCTAAAGTTCCTGATACAGACGGGGATTATATGGCTGATGGTTTGGAATTGGAATTAGGGCGCAATCCATTTGATGCAAGCGATTTAGCCTTTGAATTTAATTCCTATGGTGACTTTGAAGGATGGGCTGTAAGCAAAATAACTTCCGAAAATGTTAGTGCTAATTCTATTAATGGCTATGGTACTGGAGATGCAAAACTGATTAATTCTGATTTTAATTTTGACGCTACTGAAGTAGGAACGATAACGGTACGAATGAAGTCAAGTCATAATAAATCTGTACAGTTGTTTTTTGCAACTTCCTCTTCACCTACTTTTGCTGGAAAAGTTGTAACAGCACAATATACCGGAGATGGAAATTGGCAAGAGCTCACCTTTAATATGAGTGGAAATGCCAGTTGGACAGGAACAATTACCAAATTGAGACTTGATCCCACTACAGTAAATGGTCAATCATTCAATATTGATTGGATCAGAGCTAATAATGCGATTCAAAAGTCTTTACTGTTAGCTATTGATTCTGTAGAGTCAGAAGAGAATGACTTACAGATAGTCAAATTATTCCCGAATCCCGTAATTGACATCCTTATGTTCGAAGGATTAGAGATGGATATGGATTATCAAATAGTAGATAAGTTGGGCAGAGTTCTTCAAAAAGGACTTACAAACAATTTTTCTATTCAAGTGAGTAATTTGAAGGAAGGAATGTATTGGATTCACATAAATGGAGAGACACACTCCTTTTTGAAAAAAGAATAAAGATTAGTGAGGTTTAGTTTTTTCAAGTTTTAGTAGAAACTTCTCTAAAAATTCAGATACTGATTTCATTGAGATTGGTATCTGAATTTTTTTCTCTGTATTTATATGCTTTTATGATACGTTGTGCTTCATAATAATGGAGTTTCTTTTGTTGTAATCAATCTTTAGTGAAAACGGAAATTACGGAATGATTGATTAGGGTGAGCCATTCAATTAAGTACATACTGATTTTGAATTTTGAGGCTAATCAAGTGTGAGAAGAAAAAGAGACAACCTTTTGTTAGAGAGTAAGGAAATTCTTGGAGACTAAATTCGAAAATGATCAAACAAGAGGTGGGTAATTGATATATGTTTATGAATTATATAATAAGAATACATGATGTCTCATGAATATTTAAATAGGTCTAATGATGATAGTTTGGACGTCCGATTGGTTTTTTTAGGACTTGATTATTCTATTGATGCATTTGTTTTGTGCAATAATTCAAATAATTCAAATAATTCAAATAATTCAAGAGATGAGAAAACTAATTAGCCCACCCCTTTCTCTAATATGCTTTGTTTTTATCTGTTCTTTTTATAGCCTATCCCAAAGTCCAGGCTCAGGATACACCGTGAAATTTGATGGGGTAAACGATGTAATATATGGTGGAGGAAATGATCTTAAGACAATAGTAAATAATTTTACGATTGAATTTTGGTATAATGCGACAGGCACAATTACGATTCAACCCGAGCAGAATGGATTATGGAATAGTTCAGGTATTAGTGGGACGGGGCAGCGTTACGCTGTATTTCCATATCACGGAATGACGCCTGCTGGTGTTCCTGGTCAAGCTGGTGTAGGAGTTTCAATTGGTACAAACGCGATCCAAGTGTATGAGCACTCAACACTATACCTTCCAACTTTGCTAAGTTACAGTGGACCGTTAATTTTATCCGGCTGGAACCATATTGCGATAGTATATATCAATAAAAGGCCATATTTGTATTTAAATGGAATGTTTGCTAAGGCAGGGTTAACATCCAATCAAGTTAGTGTATTTCCATCAGCTCTTCTCGGGGGATGGGCTTATGGTTTTTTTGAGGGAGATATTGATGAGTTTAGGGTATGGAGCGTAAGCAAAACTCCCGCAGAGATTAGAGATAATATGTGTCAGAAATTAATTGGTAATGAAGCTAATCTTGCTAGATATTATCGCTTGGATGAAGGGTCAGGACTGATTTCCACAGATGAAACGGGGAATTACAATGGTGATTTAATGGGGGCTATGTCCAATGCAAATTGGTTAATTTCGTCTGCCCCCATAGGCGATGAAAGTGTACATGACTATTCTGTTAGTACTTCCAGTGTTCTTAATATTGCCAGTGCACATGGAGATGACTTATCGGCTTATGTCTTTAACTTAACCACAGCACCTAGTTCTATTCACTTGTATCGAGTAGATGAAGAGCCAAATACAACAACTCCCCCAGGAAGTTTAACACAGCTTTCTCAGGTCGTGTATTATGGCATGAAAGTATTTGGAGGGACCGGGGTAAATTGTACAGTTCAATATAACTATGATGGTCATCCAGGGATTCTTGATGAGAATATGTTAGAAACAGCTATAAGAGATCATAATGCAGATATGACGTGGTCCCAGACGAATGCATCGCTTGATATTGTAAATAATACACTAACGCATTATAACCAAACCAGTTCGGAATATATACTGGCTTCTAATTATTTAGACCCGTTACCTATTGAATTAACGTATTTTAAGGCTACACTGGTCAATAACGATTATGTAAAACTCGAATGGGAGACTTCATCTGAAATTAACAATGATTATTTTACAGTTGAACGTTCTACTGACGGAATTACATGGGAGCCATTGATCAAAGTTGAGGGAAAGGGTAATTCATCATCTAAAACCAATTACGTTACAAATGATATGAAACCTTATTGGAACCTGTCTTACTACCGTTTAAAACAAACGGACTTTGATGGACAGTTTGAATACTCAAATATTAACACAATCAATTTTGTGCGCGGGAATGGTTATTTAACTGTTGCCCCCAATCCATTTAAAACAAGTATAACAATAGAGGGGAGTCCATCAGATCTAGAAGAGCTTTCTATTCATAATGCGCTTGGACAAAATGTAACTGGTCGAATTGCTGTAATAAAGAAGAATTTAAAAGAAAGGGTTTGGAATGTTTCATCTTTGGAAACAGGTGTTTATTATATAAGTACCAATGCAAGAGTCCTTAAAGTAGTAAAACAATAAATACGCTAAATTTTAGAAATATTTATATAAGGCTCGATTACAGCTATTGATTGCGTGGCACGTGGTGTTTTAGGTAGTAGATTATGCTTTGTTTTCAATTATGTATCGAGCCTTTTTTTGCACCATAAATTGAGAGAGGAATCAATAACTAAATCAATTTATGGCTGTAAAAGCCTTGTGGATTAAAGCTAGACTAATTAGTAGTGATATTACGCTTTCTTTTCTTTTTTAAACTTCAACCAAGGATCCCAATCGAAACAATTTCTTCGAGCGTTTTTGGTGAAAAAACCGAGCCTAAAGAAATGAAGAATATCATTGCCAACCTCTTCAAAAGTGTAATACATTTCGTCATGATTTAATCGAGTGTATAATGAATCATTATAATTTTGATTTAAGTTTGGATGTGCCCATTTTATGGGGCCTTTAGCTACTATTTCATCTTTAAAGTGCTTAGCGAGTGATGTTGCTTTACTTTCAATCAAAACCCCAATTCGAATACTTTTCTCTGAGATTGTTGGATAAGGAATTGAACTAAAATCTTTCAATACTGGGCCTGATACAAAATTGGCAATTCGAGGTATGTTTTCCACAAGGACAATAGGAATTCTTTCTTGTAATGGACTTCGATCATAAACAATATCTGAAATATTCTGTTTCCCATTTTTTAAAATAAATGAATTGATTACCCAAGAGCCTAAAATATAGGAGAAAACGTGTAGCTTTTTGTACTCATCAAGTTTTTGATCAGTAAAGAAATGTTCAAATTTTAATAGGGTAGAATCAAAGGATTCTTGAGCAATATAGTCAGGAATGAACAAGTCATATTCTGTTTGTTCAAAGAATTTTTTTTGAGATTTTCGACCTTTATTGTTGTCTCCGAGTCCTGGCAGTATTAGTAAAGCCTCTTTTGTTGATCTTGAAGAATCAGGTTCATGTATGACAATTACTTCCTTTCTTTTTTTTGCATGAGATTGATTACCGATCCCGATAAAAATAATAAGAAAGATAAATGGACGAATAAGTGTTAATTGATTCAACATAATTGATCTGAAAATTAATATTCGAATTGATTTCGATCACGCTCATCATTGTTTTTAAGCTCTAAAACTGCTTTCTTAACTTCGTCGAGAATTGCATCGATATCTTCGTTCTTTGGATATATCGGGGAGCCTAATCGGACTTTGCAAACTAGTGGAATGATCAGTTTATTATCCTTAGGAAGCACGCGCCCAAAGCCGTCGAGGTATACAGGAACAAATGGAATAGTTGGGTTTTGTTTCAAAAGAACTGCAATACCTGTCTTGAAATCTTTGATTACACCAGGTTTCCCTCTGCTTCCTTCTGGAAACAAAACTAAAGATTGTCCTTTTTTTAATTGTTCATCTAAAATATCTAAGGTCGAAGGTCCTCCTTCATTATTTTTACGATGAATTAAAATAGCATTGAAAAAGAAATTAGTTGCTCTGCTAGCTAGAGATGTTTTTCCAAAGTAGTCCGCGGCAGCAACAGCACTTGTTGATTTGATTTTTTTTCCTGGTAGTGCAGCCATAATTGATACGGTATCAAAATGACTATTATGGTTGGCAACAATTATGTATTGGTCTAAATCATTAAAAATTTCACGGTTTTGAAAATTTACTCCGATGATGTATTTCAACCAAGGGCGAACGAGTAATGCATAAAACGATCTGAGAAATATATGTTTCATCTTAATGTTCTATGAAGTAAGTAAGTAAATGATAAAACACAGGTGCGGTTAAAATGATAGAGTCTAATCGATCCATTGCGCCTCCATGTCCAGGAATTAAGTCATCAGTGTCTTTAATATTTAGATCTCGTTTAATCGCAGAGATCAATGAATCTCCTAGAAAGCCAATAACTCCTATGATAAACCCAATAATTAGGGCTTGATAACCTTCAAGAGGAGTCAGAAACTTAATAAGATAAGCAAGTCCAGCAGTACTAAATATACCACCAACGAAGCCTTCCCAAGTTTTATTCGGACTAACGTTTGGTAGAATTTTGTGCCTCCCTAATAGTTTTCCCCAGGTAAATTGAAAAACATCATTAAAAGAGGTAAGCATGATTAGAAAAATGATTAGTCCACCTGGTCCTGCAGAAAAGTTAGTTGATTCAATATTGAAAAGAAGCGCGATGTAACTTAACATATATACTGTTAGCATTAACATTGCCGGAATGATTGACATAGAGCGTCCAATCATTTTTGTTTTTCCCGTAAGAACTAAGATTACAGGGATGGAAATGAACATGATCAATGGAATGAAATACAGGAAAACCTCATAGAAATTATTGTAGGCAAGATAATATTGTACTGGAACTGCAAAGTAGCCAACGAACAGAGCAACACGATCTGCACTTCTTATGCGACCTATTGAAAACATTTCACGTAAGGCAACAAAAGAAATAAAGGCAAGAAGTATAGTTCCTATTATTGGTGGAGCAGTAATTATTATTGCGATGCCAATAGTGATTTTCCACCATGAATGAATACGGGTGATAAGTTCCTTAAGCAGTGTGGTTTCTTTCTTGTAATAGAGAATTTGAAAAATTACAGAACAAATAGTGAGTATACTAAAAATTATGGCGAGAACATAAATGACCTCAATCGGAATGTGGTATCCAAAGAATATCATTTTAAGCCATTTTTTAAACGTGAAAACGTGCTGACAATAATTAAGGCAGCACCTGTACCAAAGATCCAATTTGAATAGATAGCAAGGTCATTCCAGAAATAATATACTAAACAGAATAAACCAATCAGTAGAGCCCTGTCGCTTTTTCCCATGGGACCATCATACCTTCTTTTTCCGCTAATCACTTTGGCTAAAATACCTGCATATTCATTGATCACCGCAAGAATTGTGAATAGAATAATTACAAGGGGGTGTAAATGGGGAATGATCATTAGTGGAAGTAGAATTACAATATCAGAAACAACATCTCCTAACTCGTTAAGTACTTCACCAAGTTTACTACTCATTTTGTATTGAGTAGCCATCATTCCATCAAGTGCATTTAAAATCATTCGGAGTAAATATCCAAAGGGAATAACTAGAAGCAGAGAATGGTAATGTGGATAGTATAGAAATGCGATTCCCATACCAATGGATAAAAAAACAGCTGTAATTGTAAGTTGATTTGGAGTCACTCCCATCTTTTTCAGTGATCGCAATAGTGGCTGTAATAATTGCTGAAATTTAGGTTTGATTTTGTAGATTGATATCATCCATAAAGTTTTGCAAAAGGTAAGCATTTTGATCCGAATGAGATCTTTTATCCGTAACCTGGAATTAATATTAAGATAACTGATACACAATGTTAATTGCAATGTCTTCAGCCGTAGAGGTGTAAATAAATTTGTTGTTATGAATTTATGATAATGGATTAACTTTTTGAGGGGGTATCGTTGATAATAAAGGAGTTTGTTTAATTGTATTTTTAATACTTGATAATAATGTTTGGAATTGATTCTAATCTAATTTTAGAATTGAACTTAAATTTTAAACGAAATCTCTATCTTCACAAGAATAACGCAAAACATGTTAGAACTTCGAAATATTAGTAAATCCTTCTATCGAAAAGAAGCCTTGAATGAGGTTTCATTAAAGATTAATAAAGGCGAGATTTTTGGTTTACTTGGTCCGAATGGAGCAGGAAAAACCACCTTGATTCGTGTCATAAACAGAATTGTCGAACCTGATAGAGGTTCGGTTTGGTTTGATGGTAACCTTATGGTTGAAAGAGATTTGGAACATATTGGGTATTTACCTGAAGAACGTGGACTTTATCGAAATATGACAGTGGAGAAACATGCACTTTTTTTGGCAAGGTTAAGGGGGCTAAGTAAGAAAGATGCCAATATGAAGATTGATTATTGGTTCGATCGTTTTGGAGTTAATGATTGGCGGAAAAAAAGAATTGAAGAATTGTCAAAGGGAATGGCACAAAAGGTTCAATTCATTTGTGCGGTATTACATGATCCTAAACTACTTATATTGGATGAGCCTTTTAGTGGTTTTGACCCTGTTAATGTAGAACTAATAAAGGGAGAGTTAGCAGAAATGCGTGCCGTTGGAAAAACGATTGTTTTATCTACGCATAACATGAATAGTGTTGAAGAAATCTGTGATCGAGTAGCACTAATTCATAACGCCAAACGTATTGCGAATGGAAGTGTGTCTGAGTTACAGAATCAACGAAAAATGGGGCTTTACGCTGTTCGTTTCCAAGGAAGTATGATTTCTTTTGTAAACGCTTTATGGATTGGTTTTGAAGTTGTAGATAAGGATATTCTTGGAGATGACCGTTTTGAAGTACAGTTGAAAATGAGAAGGGATAGTACCTTTGAAGATTTGTTAAAAGTTCTGATAGGACAAGTGAAAATTGAAGCAGCATGGGAGGTACGCCCTTCGATGCAAGATGTCTTCATTGATTTAGTACAACCTAAAGAGGATAGAGATGAAGAATAGTTGGAGAATTGCTGTGAGAGAATTTCGAGAACGAATAGGAACACGTTCCTTTATTCTATTATCTATCCTTGGTCCAATTATTGTCTTAGGGTTGGTATACGTGTTATTTGCTATTGGCGGACAATCAAAACAGCATTGGAATGTCTTAGTTGCAGATAAGTATAGTATTCTTGATAATAAAATTATGGCGCAAGAGGATAGGTCTGTGACCTACTTTTTTGCCAATGATTATATTGAAACGGATGACTTTCAACTTGGAAAGAAGTATCAAAAATATGATGCTTTATTAGAAGTGAATGAAAAGGTTTTATCGAACAAGACGTCATTTGTGTTTTTTAGGGAGAAGCCCTCTTTACGAATGCAAACAAGGGTTCAATACCAGTTTGAGCGAAGACTTGAAGAGGTGATGGTAAAAGAGTTCACCAAATTAAGCGTAAAAGAATTTCGACAAATAAAACAACCAATTAATGTGGAGTTTAGAGATGTTACTGACCCCGAAGGAATTGTATCAAATGTCTCTGGTTGGGCAGGATTCTTTTTTGGAACATTGATTTTCGTGTTTATTTTCCTTTTCGGAATGACTATTTTAAGAAGTGTCACAAGGGAAAAAACAAATAGAATTGTAGAGGTATTACTAGCATCGGTTTCGCCCAATCAGCTAATGGTTGGAAAAATTGTGGGAATCGGTTTGTCTGCATTTCTACAATTTGTTATTTGGATTGCCTTAATTGGTTTTGGGCTTTACTTTATGAGGGAGGCTCTTTTTCCAGACATGTTGGACGCTGCAAAAATGAATGTACATGAATTGACTTTAAATGCGAATGATGTGTCATACGCTGAGAATTATTTTGCAGCAAGAGAATATAATGAATTCGTTGATTTGATATATAAACAAGTTCAATACACAAATACGATTTCGTTTTTCATTCTTTTCTTTATTGCGGGGTATTTGTTTTATGGAGCTGTGTTTGCAGCATTGGGTGCAACAATGGGATCGGAAAGTGATGGACAACAATTTGTTATTCCATTAATTATTGTTCTTTGCCTGGCATTGTACGCAGGATATTATGTTTTGAATTATCCTGAAGGAGAACTGACTAGTTTGTTTCATTACATGCCATTTACTGCACCAGTTGTTGTTATGGTTCGTTTGTTTCAAGGGTATTATGTTGCAGGGAATGTCTACGAAATATATATGACCCTACTTGTGTTAATTGCTAGTGCATTGGGAATGTTAGCAATTGCTTCGAGACTTTATAAAAATGGAATTCTTCAATTTGGACACCGTTTGAAGATCAAGCACTTCTTTAAATGGATGAAGAACACCTAAACTATGAGAAAAGCTATTATTGATTTAGGAACTAATACCTTCAATTTGTTAATTGCTGACCCTTCAAGTAGTGAATTGAATACACTTCACGTTGAAAAAGAGGCTGTGATGCTTGGTATGGGAGGGATCAATGAAGGTATACTTACGTTAGACGCCATAAACAGGGCTTTTAATTCGCTAAAACGATTTAAGGCAAGGTGTAGTCTGTTTTCCGTAGAGAAAATTATTGCAATTGGTACGTCTGCTTTACGTTCAGCGAAAAATGCTAAAGTATTGCTTGAACGAGTAAAGAAAGAGTTAGGAATAGATATACAAATTATTGATGGAGATCAGGAAGCCCGATTTATTTATCAAGGAACAAAATGGGGGTATGATTTCTCAAAGTCTTCCGTTATTATGGATATTGGTGGTGGTAGCACGGAATATATTATTGCGAATCGGAAAGGAATTGAACGATTAACAAGTTTGGATATTGGGGTTTCCAGAGTTTTCCAGTCTTTAGGAAAGCCCAAGGAGTTTGATGCTAATAGTCAATTGAAAGTTATCTCATTTTTGAAAAAAAATGAAAGTAACTTCTTTTTGAAAGCAGAAGTAGACATTCTCGTTGGTGCATCAGGTAGTTTTGAGACGTTTTATGAAATGATATATCAGAAGCGCTTTGATAGTGTTAGGGCAGAAGAGTTGGAGTTAAGTACATTTATAGAGGTGCTGGAGTGGACGATTAACTCAACATTGGAAGAGCGATTGAAGAATGATTGGATTGTACCAATGAGAAAAGAAATGTTGCCGATTGCAGCACTTAAAGTTCGTTGGACAATGGAAAAGTTGGGAATTAAAAAGGTATATGTTTCTCCTTTCTCGTTGAAGGAAGGGGTATTAATGGAATAAAATTAAGTAAGTAAGGAGAGATAATATTGAATTATTATCTTCGTAAAAATACATGTTATGGGTAAAATTTTGGTCATTGACGATGAAAGAGCGATCCGAAGAGCGCTAAGAGAGATACTTGAATTCGAAGAGTTTGAAGTAGATGAGGCAGAAAACGGAAAAGAAGGATTGGATAAAGCAAAGGCTGGGGAATATGATATTATCTTTTGTGATATTAAAATGCCAGAACTTGATGGTATGGAAGTTCTTGATGGACTTTTGAAAGCTAAGGTTGATTCGCCCGTAATTATGATAAGTGGTCATGGTAATATTGAAACTGCGGTTCAAGCAATAAAGAAGGGAGCTTTCGATTTTATTGAAAAGCCATTAGACTTAAACCGAATTTTGGTTACTATCCGAAATGCTAACGATAAAACAGTACTGATTGAAGAGAAGAAGGTATTGAAGAAAACAGTTAAGCGTTTTAAAGGATCTTCGATTATTGGAGAGACAGAAGAAATTGAGAAAATAAAGGAGATGATCGAAAAGGTTGCTCCTTCTGATGCACGTGTATTAATAACTGGTGAGAACGGGACAGGTAAGGAGTTAGTAGCAAGTTCATTACATGATTTAAGTGAGAGGAAGAGTAAACCATTTATAGAAGTTAACTGTGCTGCAATTCCTGCGGAATTAATCGAGAGTGAACTGTTTGGGCATGAGAAAGGAGCTTTTACATCAGCTGTAAAACAGAAGAAAGGAAAGTTTGAATTGGCATCTGGGGGAACTTTGTTCTTAGACGAAATCGGAGATATGTCAGCGAGTGCGCAAGCAAAGGTGTTACGTGCGCTTCAAGAGAATGTGATTCAACGTGTTGGAGGTGAGAAGGATATAAAGGTGAATGCACGTGTTGTTGCTGCAACAAACAAGAATTTACGCCGTGAAATCGAAGAAGGAAATTTCAGAGAGGATTTATACCACCGTTTGGCTGTTATTTTAATTCATGTTCCTTCTTTGAACGAGCGCAGAGATGATATTCCTTTATTGGCAGAACATTTCATGACAATGGTTTGCACAGAGCATGGAGTGGCTAGAAAGTCATTTAGTGACGGGGCTTTGAAAGAACTTCAAGCTACAGATTGGACAGGAAATATTCGTGAACTTCGTAATATTGTTGAACGTTTAATCATTCTTGGAGGAGATGAGATCTCAGGAGATGAGGTTAAGTTGTTCGCCAATCCTAGAGCAATAAGTAACTAATAGGCTTTTTTAGTAGAGTTGATTATTGATTTTTTTAATTAAGGATTTACACCCTTTTGTGGCGAAGCATATTTCTTTTCCGCTTGGTTCGAATCTTTTTGGAAGGTTATTTCGATTTGGGGCGAACTTAAATTGAGTTTTCCGAAAGGATATTGGGGTGCCATTTTTTCTGAATATGCGAAAGGACGATTTACCTTTTCATCGTTTTAAACGATGCTAGAACTTATGATGAAGACTTAATTGAAGTTGGTTTTTACTCCAAGAATCAGTTGTTTGATTCATGATTCCTAATTGAACTTTTAGTCCTTTATTAATGAAATATCCTAATGCCGTATAAAATCGATTTCGATCAAAAATTTCGACTTGATTTCCATTACCAATATCACGTTTTCCATTAATGAAAAGTTCGTTGTATAATGCCAAATAGAGTGTTTTATTCCCCATTTCCGCTTTGTTTAAAGGGATGTTTACAAATAGGTTATATCTATATCTTGTTCTGAAGTTTTGATTATTGACAAATCTCTGCTCAAATCGAAATCGATGATTCGTGAAAATTCGTTTACTAAAACGAACAGGGTAAAGTGCCTCTTGGTATATTCTACTTTCCATAGTTGTAGAATTGTCAGTCCCGTATTTTCCAGTCGTTACATTTCCATAGCCAAGAGTTAGTTTGACTTTTTCCGTACTATAAGTTAACCCTCCACGTAATAAGAGTTGTTCAAGATCTCCTCCAAGGTTCCAGTTTCGTAATTGAACATCACCTTGAACTCCCCAAGGACCTTCTTTTAGTTTTGTATTGAAAAAATACATATACCAAGCACCAACTTTGTCTTCATTAATTTGTGTCTCCCCATACTTTGGAGTGAAAAAAGAAATTAATAGCAAGAATAATAGACTTTTGTTCATTTTTTATACTGTTTTAATATATCTCTTATGAAAGTATGACAAATATATTTTTTCAACTTTTAATAGGGCTAATGATGGTTACGTTTTATCTGGACAAAAATAATGAAAAGCGTTTTTTTTTACCTAATAGCGTCGGTATTTTATTGAGTCAGAATTGTTTTTTGCTAAAGAGTAGGCATTATTGTTTCCCGTTTTATTCCCGAACAGTGCAAAGTTCGGAATAAAGACGATCGCATAATTGTATATAATAGTTGTTTTTTGGGGAGGTGGGCGAAAGTTTATCACAAAAAAAAGGCTTTGATTTCTCAAAGCCTTAGTAATGTATAAGATTCGTAATGTATACGATTATGCGATCGTTACATTTACCGCGTTTGGTCCTTTTTGGCCATCTTCTACGTCATAGTTTACTTCGTCACCTTCACGTAGACGATCTCTTGTTCCTGTTTTGTGTACAAAAACATCTTTACTTCCATCTTCTGGCGTGATAAAACCGAAGCCTTTCTCATCGTTGAAGAATTTTACTGTTCCTTTATTCATCGTGTAATATTATTATATGTGCAAATGTACTATTAAAAACTGGAAGAACAACGTTGAATCGTGTTTTTTATCCTTTTTTGCGATTAATTGTAAGTTAATCTGTGAATCGTTGGGAAACTAATTCTTGTACGGAACTTTCTATTAATAAGCATCCGGACAGCCAGTTAACAGATGTCGTGTCTTTAAAAACAGTTTCTTCATACTCTGCTTCAATGTACATTTCATTCGCAATTAATGCACGGTATGCATATACTCGGACTACTGGCGAGTAATGTGTTAAGAAGTTGTTTAGTTCCTCTTCAGTTGCTAGGGCTTGTAAATCTTCAAAAGCACGATATTCCTTGGGCGTTGTGCCCGAGAACCCAACGGATTGCTCTTTTACTGTCGATGTTTCAGATAAAAATTTAATTAAGCTGTCTACAGGTGATGTTTGATTGAACTGATCCCCATTAATCAATGAAAGGTAGGGTTGATAAAAACTAGATGTACTTTTTTTCTCCTTAAGTTCATGCGCGTTAATCTCATATGCTTTAATTGAAAGCACGACCACAACTGACATTAATGAGAGTAATCTTAATTTCATTTTTCCAATTTATCAATCGGAAGTAAGTTTAGCACCGCCCCACTCAAGGACTGTAAATCCCTTTCGGGACATTTTAGGTATTTGTTGTGGAATCAATTGTGCATTACTTCCATCCCCTGAAACTGGTTTCCAAAGCATGTAAAAACGCGCTAATTCATTCGGTTTAGGAGTAATATTCAATGTTGCAAATGTATTACAAGCATCATTAAACATAAAGCAAATATACAAATTTGAATTTTTACACATATTTGGTGCCCAATATGTAATAAAATCTGCTTGCTCTTTTGGGGTAAATCCGAACGAGGATAGGTGGTTTTCTAAAAACGATACAACAGAGTCTCCTTTTACGATAAAGCCTTCCTTGAATGGTAAGGCAGAAAACTCTATGGTTTGGTCAGATTCCCAAAAGAGATAATTGTAAGATTGCTCATTGGCATAAATGGTTCCCGATGGATCTACGGTAATATCCCATTTATTGTTGTATTCTGGATATGTAAAGGTAAGCTCACCTCTAACATCAAGATTGACCTCTATAGATTGCTTTTGTTTTGGATATAAATAAATGACGGGTTTTTTTACTATTAATTGTTGCTTCGCAAGAGAAAAATGTAGCTCAGCGATTATTCGATGACAAGGTTTAAAGTCGATTATTTGAGTAGAAATTTCATAGTATTGATTGTTAATATAAAAGTCAAGTCTATGTTTTCCGATTGGAATTTCCAATGAAATAAAGTTTGAATCTACATGAATAGTATCCTCTGTACCATCTATTCCATATCGAAGATCGAAATTGTTAATTTCATGAGGCGTTAGTATGTTAAGATCTAAAAAGGCTTTCTCCTTAGAAATTGTTTTATCATGTCGGTTACTTAATATATGGAAGGAGGGAGGCTTTATTTCCTTAATAAGGTCATGCGCAAAGATAGTGTTGGTGATGAAGAAAAGAAGAAAGGTTAGATGTTTCATTTTACTAGCTTGTTTGATGTTTTTATTCTATGATTTTTAGCTAATTGAACAACTTGTCCTCCCCATTCAAATACGGTGAATCCACTTCTGTCAATTTTTTTCATTTCTTGTTTTTTTATTGGGAATCTTTGTGAAGATGGAGCCCATATCAT
Organism: Crocinitomicaceae bacterium; assembly: GCA_022448165.1. Lineage (GTDB taxonomy): Bacteria > Bacteroidota > Bacteroidia > Flavobacteriales_D > Crocinitomicaceae > UBA4466. Next base: position 21,073 of record JAKVAS010000030.1, read on the forward strand.
ATAAAGTCGGTAAATGTTATCAGGTTTAGGAGTGATAGTTAAATCTGCATACCTGTTGCATTCTTCATTGAAAAGAAAGTGAACAAAGCTTAGTTTCGTATTGGCAATTTTTGGGCCCCAGAAGGTTATGAAATCTGCTTTCTCTTTCGAAGTAAGACCCGCTTGATCCAATTTTTCATTTAAAAAAGGAATAACATTGTCTCCTTCAACAAAGAATCCTGATGAGGAGGCAGATAGGTTAAATGAATTGTCTGCAATGGCTTCCCAAAAAAGGTAGTTATATGTATCTTTCCCAATAGTTAAATCACCGTTAGGTTCAGCTTTGCATTTCCATGAATTATGGTATGCTGGATAGTAGAATGGTTCTTTTCCATGGATATCTACGCTGACAGTAACTTCAGTTGATTCTTTTGGATATAGATAAATGATCGGTTTATGAAGGATCATTTCGGGTTTAGTGGATAAATTTACTTGTAAATTAATAATGTATTGGTCACAATGCTTAGCTTCAATAAGAATAGAGTCTGTTTGTAGTTCTTCAAAATTATTCCCTACGTAGAATTGAAACACATGTTTTCCAGGAGTAGTTTTTATCGTTAGTAATTCACCTACCTTTAGTTGTTGTTCAGTTGCTAATCCATCAATACTGTACATTACATTGTAATAGTGATTTCCTGACATATCAATAAAATCAAACTTGAAAATAGCTTCGTTCTCGGAGAGGTTTGTCAATTTTTCGCTTGATGTTCTTTTGTACGGTTTTTTATAATACTCCTTGTTAGATTTTATCTCGGGATAGTCATTTTGGGAAAAGGTGATTACGGAGAATAGAACGAACAGTATAGAAATTATATTTTTCATGATTTATGAGTTTTGTGATAGACAGGTTTGTGAAATAACTTGACTATTTATTTTGCCGCATCCAATAATGGTTCGCGATTGAATTTGTCTGTCTTTGTCTAAAGACAGTAATCTATTTGTTATAACTATTTATATTAAACGTAAAATCATTTTCATCTTACGGGAGTATTAGTACTGAGTGCCCGAACTATTGGAGGTAATTCAATTCCTCCCCATTCCAATACAGTGAAACCATCACGATTTATGGTAGGAATTTTTTGTTCTCTTGTGTTAAATATTTGATCCACAGGATACCATTCTATGTAAATTCGGTACAAATTGTTGGGTTTAGGGGTGATGTTAAGCGATGCATATTTGTTGCATGTTTCATTGAAGTTAAAATGAATGAAGCAATTTTCATGGGCCATTAGGCGAGGTCCCCAATAGGTGATGAAGTCCGCCTGCTCTTTACTTGTAAGACCTGCAGAGCTTAATTTTTCTTCGAAGAAAGAAATTATAGATGTTTTATTAACGATAAATCCATCGAGAGATCTAAGTGGCTCTGATATTTGTTCGGATTCCCAAAAAAGATAATTATAGGTGTTTGTTCCAAATGTGAGTTCACCTGAAGGACTAGCTGTGAATTTCCAACCATCATTGTATGTAGGATACATAAAAGTGCACTTCCCTTCGATGTCTATTTGTACTTCAACTTCAGTGTCTTTCTCTGGATATAGATAGATTACGGGCTTTTCAGGGTGCGTATATAGAATTGGTTTTTCTATAGACGGAGATGTTATTGATTTTGTGAAAAGTAATCGATAAATGGCCCTGGTTTTATTTCCGATAGGTATTATGCCAGTATAGATTTCATTATGATAGGAGTTGTAGTAGAATTGGAATTTGTGATTGCCTGGAGTTGTTTTAATAATAATTCTTCTATTCTCATCAAATGTATATGTATCGACTTTATCGTCTATGCTGTATTGAATAGTCTCTCCGCTCTTATACGAGATGTTATCCAAGTTGAATTCGAATACTGCTTCTTCGTCATGAAGTTCGGGATCAATAGTTTCACTTTCTAGAATGTAACTTATTAACATATATTTTTTCCCGAAAGAAGAAAAGCTAATAAGTAGAATTATGGATAAGAAAACCGTACGCATGATAAAGTGTTTTTATTGGGTACAATAGAGATGCGAAAAGGTTCATCTTTCCACAAAAAAAGCCTCCAATACGGAGGCTAAGTAACTTTATAATAATTATTCGATTTTAATAAAATTGAACATAAGTATCTAGACCCTTATATTGAGATATGATTTTTCCACCAACAATATTGAAGTCTCCTGTTGCAATTTGTTTTTCTCTGTCTATTTCTGCCCGTGCTTCATTTTCAGGGAAACCATTCATACTGTAAGCCGTCATTGTTAAACTCGTTTGGCCCACAGTATTTTCGAAATAAGAAATTGTTTGACTTGCATCTAGAGTGTTTACAAAACGTAAGTTGATGATTTCATTTGGGGCAATGGCCCCACCTTGCCAAGTCCAGTAATTTGTGTAGTTGTTATTGATCCAATCTTCATATTCATTTGCTATGTACTCAGCTGGTGATGCAGTGTTTGTAAATGTATTTCCGTCATTATCAATAAACACAAATGTTCCCGTTGTAATAAAGCCCGAAGAGGTGAGTTTGTAATTGGAGCCAGTTCTTGTCATGTTATTACCATTGACAGTAATTGAGCTGTTGTCAGAAAGTACAAGACTTTTTCCAGATTCTTTTAATTCATTGAAGTTGGCGACAAATGTGGTTTGATTGGTATTGGAATCATATGATACGGTGTACTTTTGATAAATTTCTCGTTGATCAATTTTTGCTGAGTTTTTTTTACAAGAAATTAGGGCGACTGCAACAAATAAAAAAGAGAGTATTTTTTTCATAAATAGGACTTTAGAAACGAAAAGTAAAATAATTTGGCCAATAATGTTCATTATATGGATGCCCAATATTAAGAATGTAAAAACATTAAAGGTAGAAAGAGCAGTATGTTCTTTGGATTTAAATTAACTCAATGAAAGTTTCGGCAAGAGCTTTTCTAGAATAAGCGGTGATTTTTTGAGAAGTGTTTTCTGTAATCTTATTTTGTTGCTTTAACAAAATCATCTCTTGAATAAAAGACCTAATGCCTTTTGAGTCTTGATAGTCGAATATGGCTCCAGCGTTGCAAGAACGAATAATGTTTGCTGCATCACCATTTATTGGACCGATCATCAGGATGGGCTTTCTTGATCCAAGGTATTCAAACAATTTACCTGTAAGAATTCCTTCGTTGTTCTCTATTTCTGGAATTACAAGTAGAAGTATATCGGCATTCATTAAATGTTTCACACTTTCCGAATGCGGAACATAACCGTTAAGTGTGTGGTTGATCTTCGAAAGTGGTTTCTCAAAATGTTCCGATATTTTCCCTGTGAAATTAAGGTGAAATTCGTTTTTATCGAAAGATTTAGTTCCTTCAAAAAAACCGTCAAGCGTATAAATATCAGAGAGTGTTCCAGTATAGGCTAATTTCAGTGTTGAGTTTTCATCATCTTTTGAAATTTCTTGTTCAAAATCGGATGCATCATAACCGTTAGGAATTACTGTGATTCTTGAAATGTCTCCTTCAATTTTATCAGCAAATAATTTTTTAATCGAATCACTTACAACAATTATTTCGTCAGCTTCAAGGAGTACTGATTTTTCATAATTAGCATCTTTCCGAGCTGAACGTTTAGAATGGGGGAATTCTTTGTAGTAATATATATCTGTCCATGGGTCTCTTAAATCAGCAATCCATCTTATTCCAAGTTCTCTTTTTAATTCTCTTCCAATGAGTTGGGTTGAGTGGGGAGGACTTGTTGTTATTACAGCATCAAAAGATTCTTCCGAGATCAGTTTTTTGGCTTGTTTTAAGGCACTTTTATTCCATCCTTTACGTGGGTCAGGAATAAAGAAGTTTGCACGTACATAACGACCAATTTTTTGACGAAACGAAGGGACTGGCTCGTTCACAAATCCCCCATAGGGAATTTGTTTGCTTCCAGAGAAACGTTTGTATAAAGAGTAAGGCTCAATCGTATTGGTTCCAAAAACACGAACGGAATCTGGAATTTCCATGCAAAGAGATTCGTCAATCTGAGGATATGAAGCTTTTTTATCATCTACGGTGATAACAGTACACTTTACGCCTAATTGATCGAGATATTTAACCAGTTTCAACCATCGTTGAACACCAGCACCTCCAGAAGGCGGCCAATAATAGGTTAATAAAAGTACACTCTTTACCCGTTCCATTTTAGAGTTTTGCCTTGATCAAAGAAATTGCTTCGGGAAGTCCAGCAGCATTTTTACCACCGGCTGTAGCGAAACCAGGCTGTCCACCACCACCTCCTTGAATTAGTTTAGATACTTCTCTAATACTATTTCCTGCATGTAGTTCTTTTTCGGAAATGAGATTGTCAGAAACTATCATGCTCAGGGTGCATTTCCCATCTGTTTTACCGCCAAGAACTCCAACAAAATTGTCGTATTCTCCTTTTAATTGGAAAAGAATGTCTTTTATTGATCCTCCATCAAGTTCAACGCTTCCTTCTAGGAAGTTTATGCCATTTAGATCAACGACCTGATTCTTCAAGCCTTCCTTCACCATTTTCGCCTGAGCACGTTGAAAACGCTCAACTTCTTTACCAAGTTCTTTATTCTTAATGAGTAGATCATTTACTGCTTTAGAAATATCTTTTGGATTTTTAAGTATTGCTGATAACTCATCAAGCTTGGTCGCTTTTTTAGCGTAAAATTCTTCTGCCTTTTTAGAAGTGATTGCTTCAATGCGACGAACACCGGCTGCAACAGCAGATTCTGAAGTGATTTTGAATAAACCGATTTTACCTGTTGAAGAAACGTGAGTTCCTCCACATAACTCTACTGAATCTCCAAATTTGATCACCCTAACAGTATCTCCATATTTTTCTCCAAACAAAGCCATTGCTCCCATTTCAGTAGCAACTTCCATAGGAGTATTTCGTTTTTCTTCAAGGTTGATATTATCCTGAATGTTTGAAGATACAATGGCTTGAATTTTTTCCATTTCGTCTTCTGTGACTTTCGAAAAGTGAGAAAAATCAAAACGTAAATAATCGGAATTAACCAACGACCCTTTTTGTTCAACATGATCGCCAAGTACTGTCCTTAATGCATGGTGTAAGAGATGAGTCGCTGAGTGATTTTTGGCAGACGAATTTCGCTTTTCTTCATTAACAACTGCAAGGAATTTCGCTTCTAGATTAGTTGGAAGCTCCTTCATTAAGTGAATAATAAGGTTGTTTTCTTTTTTTGTATCGAAAATATATGCCTTCTCGTCGCCGTATTCAATATGTCCAGTATCTCCAACTTGACCTCCACCTTCTGGATAGAACGGTGTCAGATTAAATACTACTTGATAAAATACTTTCTTCTTCTGACTCACCTTACGGTATCGAACGATATTTACATGGGTCGAAAGGTTGTCGTATCCTACAAACTCTTCTGTTTTATCATCAGACAACTGAATCCAATCACCCGCTTCCATTGCTGTAGCGGCACGTGAATCCGTTTTTTGTTTCTCTAAATATTCTTTAAATGACTTTTCATCAACTAAAAGTTTGTTTTCACTAGCAATAAGTTGAGTGAGATCAAATGGGAACCCGAAAGTATCGTATAACTCAAAAACTACAGATCCATCTATAGTTCCTTTATTAGCTGATTTGGTCCTTTCAATAACCATATCCATTCGCTTAAGTCCTTGCGCAAGTGTCTTAAAGAAGCTAGCTTCTTCTTCTTTTATCACTTTATGCACAAGTTCTTGCTGTTGTCTTAATTCTTGGAATGTGTCTCCCATCAAATCGACTAACACAGCAGAGAGATCCGCTAAGAAGGAATCTTTTAAACCAAGTGTTTGATATCCATATCGTACAGCTCTTCTTAAAATTCTCCGAATGACATACCCGGCTCCTGTATTTGATGGTAACTGACCATCAGCAATAGAAAAGGCAATGGCTCTAACATGATCTGCAATTACGCGTAATGCAATGTCCGTTTCTTCTTTTTCTCCATATTTGATTCCTGAAATTTTCTCAATGTGATTTATTAAAGATTGAAACAAATCAGTATCATAATTAGATTGTTTTCCTTGAAGTGCCATTGCTAAGCGCTCCAATCCCATTCCAGTATCAACATGCGTTTCAGGAAGAGGTTCTAACGATTTATCAGCTTTTCGGTTGAATTGCATAAATACATTGTTCCATATTTCAACCACTTGAGGATCATCTTCATTTACCAATGTTTTTCCATCAATTTTAGCACGTTCGTCATCAGAACGAAGATCTACATGAATTTCACTACATGGTCCGCAAGGCCCAGTTTCACCCATTTCCCAGAAATTGTCTTTTTTTGATGCAGGAATAATTCGATCTTCTGAAATATGTTTTTTCCATATTTCAACACTTTCGTTATCAATTGGGGTCCCATCTACTTTATCCCCTTCAAATACAGTTACATATAAACGATCTTTTGGTATCTTATATACTTCTGTCAATAATTCCCATGCCCAAGCAATAGCTTCTTCTTTGAAATAATCTCCAAATGACCAATTACCAAGCATTTCAAACATCGTATGATGATATGTGTCTACTCCGACTTCATCTAAGTCATTATGTTTACCTGAAACACGAAGGCACTTTTGCGTATTGGCGACACGCCGATCTTTAGGGGTTGTGTTACCAAGGAAGTAATCCTTAAACTGATTCATTCCTGCGTTGATAAACATTAACGTAGGATCGTTTTTTACAACCATCGGTGCGCTGGAAACAATTTTGTGTCCTTTAGATTCGAAAAAATCGAAAAATTGCGCTCTGATCTCGGAAAGTGTCATTCGTATTGTGCTAAAATTATGAGGACAAATTTAGTCGATTTGCTGGAATCTTTACCTAAATACAAAGATCAATTTAGAGAAGTGAAAAATAGCCTTAGTTCAAGCATCTAACTATAATGTATTTGTTTTCACGCAGAATTCTATTTAAGTGGTGGCATAATTTAGTTGAATGTTAATGATGATGTGGTTTTCCCAAAATGAGAAAAGAAGTCCCGATATGAGATGTTTTTAGTCGGTTTTTAGTTCTGTAATCACTTGTTTGTTAGCTAGTATCAAGGGTTTGGTTGAATTTAGAGTATTTGGAACATAGTTTGGGTTTTCATGTCAACAAATAAATAATATTGATATGAAACGAATGAATACAAATAAATGGTTTACGCTACTCATGCTTCTTATCAGCCCAGTATTGGCAATTGCACAAGCACCACCACCACCGCCAGGTGTGCCTCTTGATTTTGGGCTTTCTGCTTTGATAGCGGGCTGCGTGGGGTATGGAGTTGTAAAGATGAGAGGAGATAATAAAGATTTAGAAGAATAGAGAAGAAAAAATTGAAATTGGTGTCAAAATCGATCGCATATCGGTAGGTTTTTGATGACTCAAAAAATTACAAATAGGAGAAAATGAAAGCATTCAGAAACTTATTTACAGGTTGTGCCACGGTATCTATATTAATAGCACTAAGTTCTACTTCGAAGGCTCAAATTATAACGTCATCCTCTGTGAACCAAATAAAGCCAACAATTATAAACACTGAAGTTCCTCAGGTAGATTATTATCCTCAGGTCCCAATGCTAGAGAATCATATTGACTCGGAGGCTAAAACGGTTTCTTATTGTTGGGATTATCTTGATCCAACCTTTTCTAACATAACCAATAGTATGTCTGGAGTACCTGGAACATATTCGTACTATAATCCAGGTGATGACGGGTCTTATGCCATTAACTTGCCATTTACTTATAGATTTTATGAACAAGATTATAACTCACTATATATAAATGTAAATGGTAATGTCACTTTCGGAGATTTCTTTAGCACCTATTCAGCATCTGGATTCCCAGCAAATGGCGTGCCAGCGATGATTGCACCATTCTGGGGGGATGTCGATCTAAGAGGTTCAGGACCTGGCTATAATCAAGTCTACTATAAATTGGAAGATCACAAAATCACAATCTTATGGGTAGAAGTCGGGTATTATTATAAAAATACAGACATTAGAAATACCTTTCAGCTTGTTCTAACTGATGGAACAGATGCTGGTATCGGAGTAGGTTATAATACACGATTTTCCTATGACAATATGGACTGGTGTGTTGGAGATGTCAGTGGTGGGACAAATGGATTTGGAGATGAGGTATATGCAACAGTAGGGGCGCAAAGTGAAAATGGTACTGATTTTTATCAGATTGGATTATTCGGAGAGAACAACTATGACTACGATGGTGCTGGAGGAGATCTTGATGGTGTTCATTGGTTAGATAGTCGCTGTTTCACAATGGATCTTAGAAGTAAGAATGTTCCACCA
>JAKVAS010000300.1 GCA_022448165.1 Crocinitomicaceae bacterium
GCGTTTAAGATTCACGGAAGGCTTGTTACAAGAATGGAGTAATATAGAGTTAGCCAAAAAGGATAAGACTGTAGTTACGATTAATGAGTACTGGCTAAAAGACTGTTTTGGATATAATAAAAGTCAAGACTGTGCTTATGTCAACGGAGTAGTAAGACTGATGGACAAAGTAGATAACGATTCGACCAGTTTCGAAAATTCAATTTGTTTCAAGAATTTCGGATTTGTAGTGAAAACAACGAATACATGTAATGCCTGTCAAAATGTTAATGAAATAATAAAGAAAGAGATATCGTTGCCTCTTTCCATCAATAAGGAACTCAAAGCTAAGGTTTCAGATCTGATAAAACTTTACGAAAAACCTAGGAAGACGTATGACTACAAGTGCGACAATTGCAATAGTCAAGATAATGAACAAGTTTGTTCAATTATGAAGCCATATCCTAAATATTTCTTGACAACTATTATGAGATACGAGTTTGATGGTAAAAACTGTTCCAGGTCTTCAATTGAGATCGATTTTGGAGACCAACTGGAGGAAATGAAACTGATCGGCATCATAGGACATCAGGGCACGACAACAAATTCTGGTCATTACACATGTTTACTTTGGAATGAAAGTTTAAATTGTTGGCTTAATTACAATGACGAGCATGTATCCATGCATGATACAATTCCTCAACACTACGAGAGCAGAGCTTATGTTTTGTTATACAAAAACACCGAAGGTGATATCAAGGAGAAAAAAGTTACTGATAAGGCACCAAATGAAAATAAGACTCCTCAAAGTGATAAGGATCTTGTTGACCTGTTGTCTGAAGATTTTAATGAGATTGCAATTAATGATACTTCAGTAGTTGAAATAGATCCTGATGTTTTCTATAGTTCTCAAGAAGAACTAGGTTTCAGTACTGATGATGAAACAGATATACAAATTGTAGAAAAAACAAGATGGATCAGCTACCTTTATTTTGATATCATTTGATAATTGAAGAAAGTCCAAAGAACCAACTGCACAGCCGAATAGAAGCACTCACTTATTAATTCCTCACGGGTTCACTTTTGATGACAATGGAAAAACAAGAAATGGGAGATAAGGAAGAAAAATATTCCCGTGTGTCTGACACGGAGGGATTCAACATAGGGTTGAATCAAGCCATTAAGATGGCTTTACCCTTACAATAAGGGAAATAATTTAAATAAAACAATGGAGGCATCCGATGTATTTGATACACGAAGTCATCCCTATTGTTAATTTTGGACGAGGCAACCTATTTAGAAGCATCCCGTCCATAAAAACATATATTGGTACAAGAAAGTACCAATTTAGTATATCATTAAATATTGTATGTACAAAAGGAAAAGATAGCCCCTTACCCTATATAATAATAATATAACCTTTTTATTTCAGGAAATGTAAATTGAAACAGGTATCCAATTGCTGATCCATTGTAATTAATAATTTTGTATTAAGATTTCTGAAATATATTAAAATCTAGAGGGACACTAGCTCCCTCATTTAGTAGGGGGGGGGGTCGAGGTTATGGGTCGCGTTGGGCCCCCCCCCCCCCGCGCCCCCCGGGTTTATGGGGGGGGGGGGGGGGGGGGGGGGGCGGGGGGGGGGGGGGGGGGGGGGGGGGGGGGGGGG
>JAKVAS010000301.1 GCA_022448165.1 Crocinitomicaceae bacterium
ACTGTTAGGACTTGTGGCTTCTACTGTATTGCGTTGCGATGATTGCATCAAATACCATTTAGAAAGTAGCTGGAAAGAAGGCTTGAAACGTGACGAGTTAATGGAGGCTTTGGGTATTGCTACTTTAATTGGAGGTACAATAGTCATTCCGCACTTAAGAAGGGCTTATGAATATCTGGATGCTATTGAAGAGAAGATGGCAACCGAATCTTAAGAAAACGATAAAATTGATACGGTTATTGAATAAATACCTATTTTTAACATGATGAAGTTAATTGCACAAGATATTATGAAGTCCTATAAAGGACGTCGCGTTGTTAAGGGAATTTCTTTAGAAGTGAATCAAGGAGAAATTGTGGGATTACTTGGTCCAAATGGAGCCGGTAAAACTACATCGTTCTACATGATTGTCGGGCTTGTTAAACCTAATGGCGGACAAATATTTCTTGATGATATGGAAATTACCAAATTCCCTATGTATAAACGGGCTCAAAACGGAATTGGTTACTTGGCTCAAGAAGCTTCGGTATTCAGAAAATTAAGCGTTGAGGAAAATATTCTTAGTGTACTTCAATTAACCAACCTCTCGAAGAAAGAACAGCAAATGAAAACCGATGCTCTTATTGAAGAATTTGGATTAGGACATATTCGTACCAATCGTGGTGACCTGCTGTCTGGAGGTGAACGCCGTCGAACAGAAATTGCAAGAGCCCTGGCAACAGATCCTAACTTCATTTTACTTGATGAGCCCTTCGCAGGAGTTGATCCCGTTGCTGTAGAAGACATTCAACGTATTGTCGCACAATTAACTAAAAAAAACATCGGTATTCTGATCACCGATCACAACGTTCAAGAAACCTTAGCCATCACAGATCGAACGTATTTAATGTATGAAGGAAGTATCTTAAAAGCCGGTAAACCAAAAGAGCTTGCTGAAGACGAAATGGTAAGAAAGGTGTATCTGGGACAAAACTTCGAATTAAGAGAAAAGAAACTTGATTTTTGAGTCATAGAATTTACTCTTTAACAGACCTCAGAGCTTGTTGCATACATGCCAAGTTTTGTTTCTTCAATGTTGATAAGCTTGAGGAACATTACACACATAAGAGTAAGTGTGGCGAATCTGTGAGTGGTTTGACATTAGTGCTCATTTCATTCATGGTAAAAAACAGATTATACAACAAAATCAAAGTGATTCTTTTTGACGCCAATACGACTTTTACTCCGTTTAATCGCTTTGTGCAATTCAACGATGGTAAAGGTAAATCACTGCTCGAATTATTTCCTATTTTTATAAAGTAAAGAAGAAAAATATCGTCGCGCTATTTTTTTTAACATTACTGCTAATCAATACGAATTAAAGAGAATTCGTCTGGATTTGGATGAAGCATCATTGAAAGAACTATGATCTATTTGGGTTGTTTATGATTTAGGTCACATTTTGCAAATCGCTCGTGTAATGTACAATCCATATAAGTCAGAAAGGTCCATCGAAAGTTTATATTGCTGTTGTAAACAAATATTTTAAGCCATTTCGGTTTCTTTATTCAGCATGGACAGCAGAATATAGAGAATTATAATGCATGGAATTGCAATAAACTTCAATGTAATTAATAAAGCCACAGCAACAATTAAGA
>JAKVAS010000302.1 GCA_022448165.1 Crocinitomicaceae bacterium
ATTTGTGGAATCAACAAAAAATCCAATCATTTCTATACACGACCATGGCGCAGGAGGTCATTTAAACTGTTTATCAGAATTAGTTGAGGAAGTAGGGGGGACAATTAGTCTAAGAAGCTTGCCGGTGGGAGATCCGACTTTGTCGGCAAAAGAAATTGTAGGTAATGAATCTCAAGAAAGAATGGGATTAGTTATTAAAGAGGAAGATGTTAGCCTATTGCAAGAAATTTGTGAAAGAGAAAGAGCTCCAATGTATGTAGTTGGAGAAATAACTATGGATCATAACTTTAAATTTGAGGATGAAGAAACAGGAGAGAATCCTATTGATCTTCAGATTGAAGATATGTTTGGTAGTCCTCCTAAAACAGTAATTACAGATACTACAGTAAATACTAGCTTTGAAGCTGTTGAGTATAATAGCAACCAAATTAAATCATATTTAGAACAAGTTTTACAATTGGAGGCTGTGGCTTGTAAAGATTGGTTAACCAATAAAGTTGATAGATCTGTAACAGGAAAAATAGCAAAGCAACAAACTACTGGAGAAATTCAGTTACCACTAAATAATGTTGGTGTTGTAGCAATTGATTTTAAAGGAGAATCAGGAATTGCTTCGGCTTTAGGACATGCACCCGTTAATGCTTTAATTAATCCAAGAAATGGTAGCAAGATGGCTATCGCAGAATCGTTAACCAATATTGTATGGGCTCCATTTAAAGAAGGTCTAAAATCAGTTTCCTTAAGTGCAAACTGGATGTGGCCATGTAAAAATGAAGGAGAAGATGCTCGTCTGTATGAGGCTGTTGAAGCTGTTAGTGATTTCGCCTGTAACTTAGGAATTAATATCCCTACAGGAAAGGATTCTCTTTCTATGGTTCAGAAATATAAAGATGATACAGTTTACGCCCCTGGAACAGTAATAATCTCCGCTTCTGGTGAAGTAAGTGATGTTAGGAAAGTAGTAGAGCCAATAATGGTAAATGATGAAGAAACATCGTTAATAGTTGTTGATTTTTCAAAAGGGAAGATGGAGCTTGGAGGTTCATCTTTTTCTCAAGTAGTTAACAAATTGGGAGATGTTTCTCCAACAATTTGTGATGATAGTTATTTTGCAAATGCATTTAATGCGATTCAGAAATTAATAAACGACGGATTGGTATTGGCTGGGCATGATATTTCTGCGGGTGGTTTGATCACTACTTTGTTGGAAATGAATTTTCCAAATTCAACAGGAGGATTAAATATTAATTTCTCATCATTTGAAGAGAAAGATTTAATTAAAATTTTGTTTAGCGAAATTGCAGCAGTAGTTATTCAAGTTAAAGATAGTGGGAAAGTTGTTTCTGAATTAGGTAAGAGTGGAATTCATGCCCATATTATTGGAACACCAATATCCGAGAGAGTACTTAATATCAAACATAATGGCGCAGAATTGAATTTTGATATTGATGCCTAATGAGTTTGACTGTCATTGGGTCGGTTTGTGACGATAAATCAACCATTTAGTTTCATGTAATTCGTTTTTCTGTTGTCACAAGTTGGACCTCGGGATCAAACAAGTCAGGTTGCTGAATCTCAAACGATCCAAAACCGAATCCAGAGGATGAGAAAATTATGTCAACAAAATTCAACGC
>JAKVAS010000303.1 GCA_022448165.1 Crocinitomicaceae bacterium
GAAATCTTCGAAATTACTTTAATGACAAGTTATATGATAATGCGGAAGTCATTCTTGGAACTCCAATTGGGTTAAATAACTTTTTATCCGATGATAAATGCTTCGATGTACTTGTGATGGATGAAGCGGGACAATGCATCGAGCCATTGGCTTGGGTAATTTTTCCTTATGCTGATAAATGGATTATTGCAGGTGATCCTTTTCAATTACCACCGACTGTAATTTCAGATGATGCAACACGAAAAGGGTTTAATATTTCTATTTTGGAACGCGGATTTAAAAGGTGTGAGGATGTTTATTTTTTGGATACTCAATACAGAATGAGGAGCTCAATAGCAGGTTTTTCGAGCGATTACTTTTACGAAGGGAATTTAAAAACGCCTTCTAAGCAACAGGATACAGGTAGCCATGTTGTGTTTTATGATACTGCAGGAACAGGTTATGAAGAAGAACGAGGAGCGGATGGAAGTAGTTTGATGAATTCTGGAGAGCTTTCGGTAATTCAGAAACTATTAGAAGGTGATGATGAAAATTATGAAGAATTGGCTGTTATTTCGCCCTATGCAGGACAGGTTCAACTTCTAACAAATGAATTACCGAAACTAAAGCGGATTAGTACTGTTGATAGTTTTCAAGGACAGGAAAGCACTACAGTCATAATTTCTTTAGTTCGATCAAATAATGATGGTACAATTGGTTTCTTGAAAGATTATCGTAGAATGAATGTCGCAATGACAAGGGCAAAAGAGCGTCTGATAGTAATAGGGGATAGTGCTACAGTTGGATTAGATCCATTTTTTTCAAAATTCCTAAATTATGTTGAAGAAATGGAAGGCTATCGCAGTGCGTGGGAATTAATAGGTTGATCATAATAAAATGTATATTCTATCTAATTAACAGGTGTATATTTTTTCTTCATGTCCTTCTGATAATTTAGTTAACGATATCGAGAAGTCTAAAGAATCTTTAAACTTTTGTACAGGTCAAACACTAAACCATAAGGACCTGGAATTACAGGGGAAATTGGGTCATTAGATAAGGTACTAACCTTTTGTGAAAATAGGTTTGTGGAAATTGTAAATAACAATAAAGTAATAAGTTATTTAATGGTAGGTAGTACTGTTATTAGTTAAACTTCTTCAGGTGCTCTATGGAAAATTGAAGTTTTTTAGAGAAATCAATTTTTAAAGTTTCCTGTTCATCTGTTTGAACAAAAGGAAAACCGCCGATGAGGTTTTCAACTTTGGTTTTATCTTTTGTTTTCCAATATTTTTTAATCTTAGATTGTTCACTTTTCCGAATTGCAACGAGCATTCCCTGATCCGTCGATTCATATGTCATAAATTCACTTTGAGACTTAAGGATTCCCATGATGTGTGTTTATTTTGAAGCGCGCTTAACTTGATTTAACTTCTTCTGTGCAAGAGTTCTAATCTTCTTACCACAGCCATTTTCTTCAAAATTGGATAATATTTCTTCATCATCCGTCTTCTTAATCATTGCTATCAAAGGTCTGCTATCACTGAAGTCGTTTTTATAGTCTAGACACTTTTTGTAGAGT
>JAKVAS010000304.1 GCA_022448165.1 Crocinitomicaceae bacterium
GTACTTTTAACCAGAGCACGAAAACGGCTAGATTTTTATGCCTCTATTCAACACGCTGATTTTAATATGAGTGACAATGAATCCGTTGAATTACTTCGACGTTGGTTCGCAGAATTAGAATCGAAGACGCAGTCAAATGAAAACTTAACTCTTCCAATAAGCGTAAATTTCTTGAGGGAAGAAAATAATCTAACCATCTTAGAACCGCATGTTCACCTTCAACAAGCGGAGGAATTTGTTACATTCCAATCGGTAATGGAAGCACGCGGATGGCGCTTACATTACTCGTAATAAATGTAATGGCAAACTATTTGTTAATCTTTAAATAGAAATATGAACCGTTATGAAAAAATTATACTTTATCCTGCCTGTCTTAATTCTTTCATTAGTAGCTCAAGCATGTAAAACCAGTAAAGGAGTGGTTGATTCCAAAGAGACTATATTAGAAACTCCGAAAGAATCGGAAGAATATGCTTCCAAGGAATTACCGATTGTATCAGACACTATTCAAAAGAGAACCTTTGTTGCAGGCATAGAACGTACTTTTTGTTTTGGAAGATGTCCGACATACACTATGGAAATATATAGCGATGGCTTTGTGGAGTTTAACGGGACTAGAAATGTTGAGATCATTGGAAAATACACAACCAATATCACACAAGTTCAAATAAATGAAATTCTCGGTACTGCTAATGACATTAATTTTTTTGAAATGGATAACGAATATGATGACCCAATGGTTATGGACCTACCTTCCGCAACTACCACTATTATGGGAAATGGAGTCAAAAAATCAGTGATGAGACGTATCGGCTATCCAGATAGTATCTTGGCCTTAGAAAAACATTTTGATAACCTGATTAAAAGCGAGAGATGGACATCTGAATCAGGAGAAATTTATCCCCCAGAGCGCTAGTAACCAGCATTTTTGTATTTTTTCCATAATTACAAACCTTTTACATTGTGAAAGTTCTCGGTATTATCGGGTTACTGTTTAGCACCATTGCAATTTCATTAGGCTTGCATTTGCATTTTGCATTTGCGAGAGCTGTAGATGTTGTTAACAAAGAAATTGATGCAGCCATCGCCGAGCGTGGTCTCGATTTTTTACAATCTCAAGAGTATCGTGATTTATTCCAATTGGTGGAGTTTAAGACCACTTACGGTATGATCGTCATGTTAATCGGTACATTGAGCATTTTGTTGTGTGTATTCCCTGCAATGAGGTTATTTCGAATCGCATGGATAGGAGTCGTTTTAGGTCTCATAACGTTTGCCATTGGTGCCGCACATAGCACAAATTTATTTGATTAATGTTTCTAATTTGATACGCATAATCAGCTAAAATCTACGAATAATAATCCTGACCATTTCAAGCAAAGTCTTAAGCGGATATTTAGAAAAAATAATTCCGTTATGACACAAAATACATTAGCCCTCGGATGCGCACTAATAATTCAAAATTTTGTTTTCGGCGCTATTGGAATAAGTAATCCTGATTCCACTGAAATAATTGAACTGAAAAGCGATCAGTTAATCGTTGGCC
>JAKVAS010000305.1 GCA_022448165.1 Crocinitomicaceae bacterium
CGCAAACCTAAAATATGCGAGTAATAAGTTTGATGAAATATTTCCTCCAATAATTGCGGATTTCCGTGTTGATCACCAATTATTTGATGGAACTTTCTCAGATGAATCGCATTGGTATTACTAAAGAGTAAAATGCGATAATTCTGCTTTAAACCTTTTAATAAACCAAGACGTTCTTCAGGAAGATCCAACAACATGGCATTCCAGGCATTATCTAATTCCGAATCACTCGTATCCTTTCCGACAATATCACGCAAGTGATTTCGAAAAATATCATCACTAATTTTACCCGTTTCATACAGGTCAAAAACATCCGATTGTTTGGCTTGAGAATACCTTTCTGAAAATGTTTTCCCGCCTAAGTTATTAAAGGCTTGAATGGTTTTGTCGTAATCTAAATTTAAAACGACTCCTCCAAGGTCAAACAGGATTGTGGTGATCTTTTTTTCCATCTTCGAAATTTACTTAAATTTTGCCCATTTTTACTTATGGGCATGTTTTGATTTATTTTTTTTATATTTGGTAATGACCATGAAACCCAGTTATATGCTTAATGTCTCGATCATTGATGATGATAAGTTGTCAAGACATATTTTAAAGAAGTATATTGATAAAACAAACTTCTTAAACTTCCACAGGGAGTTTGACTCTGCCATAGCTGCTATGGATGATGGGGAAATAAATGCTACTGACCTTATCATATTAGATGTTGAAATGCCCGAACTAAGTGGATTAGAATTTCTTGAACGAACTGAACTGAAACCACAGATCATTATCACCTCTATTAACCGCGATTATGCGGTAAAAGCCTTTGACTTTGATGTCACCGACTTTTTGGCGAAACCAGTGCAATACGGACGTTTCCTCCAAAGCATTTACCGTGCCCAACGAAGGAACGAGGAGAAATCCCCTACCCGCTCGGATTCTGACCATATTTACATCAAAAGTAATAATGGCTATTCGCGAATTGACTTTGATGAAATTGTCTATATCGAAGCCTATTCGGATTACATGAATATTCATACCATGAAAGAACGCTTTACGGCACTTTCAACCATGAAAGCAATTGAAGAGCGTTTACCGAAGAGTAAATTCATTCGCGTGCACCGTTCCTATATGGTTCATTTAGACAAAATCAACCGTTTTGAGGACAATATGATTCGATTAGGGGAAAAAGTTATTCCTGTTAGTCGATCCTGTAAAGAAAACTTATTAAAAAGATTAAATTTCTTCTAATCTTCTGTTCATAATAGTCAGAAAATGCCTGTTTTCTTAGGAGAACAGGCATTTTTTGTATCGTTTATCCAATAATTCTTACCTCCTATCGGAAAGTAAATTATTAAAGCCAACCCTGTAGAAATAAACCCGTAAATTAGAGTAAATCCACGTAAATTAGTCTAGAACCCTATGACAGTATTCATCATTGAAGATGATCCTTTGTTTTCGAATACTTTGTCAGCGTACCTCCAAGAGTCGGGCGTTGACCAAGTCTACGAATTCCAGTTCGTGTCAGATGCGATA
>JAKVAS010000306.1 GCA_022448165.1 Crocinitomicaceae bacterium
GTCAAACTGCTCCATTAATTGAAGAAAAGGAATCTTCTCTATATAATCGACCACCTTTCTTAATGCCAATGGCTCATCGTCTATAGCGATACACTTTAATTGATTCATTCTTCAGTTGATAATTTTAAGGTTACTTCAAATGATTCGCCATTATTAGATATCGATAAATCATGCTTTCCAGGATATAGAAGCTCTAATCTACGATGTACATTCTTTAAACCAATGCCTCCAACTTCATCTTTTTGTTCCTCAATTGTATTGTTAATATTATTGATTATGTGAAAATGAATGGAATCATTCGTAGTAGTTACACTTAATTCAATTTCAGGACCGCTGATAGCAGCTGCATGTTTAAAAGCATTTTCCACAAATGGAACCAACAACATTGGAGCGATCAACGATGAAGAATCTACTGAACTTGCATCAAATTTTATTTTACTCGGATCCTTCAATCTCATTTTCTGTAATTCGATATAAGCCTCCAGGTACTCAATTTCTTTTCCAATAATTACTTTGTCTGAATTAGTTTCATAAAGCATATATCTCATGATGGAGGAAAGCTTAACTATGGCTTCAGAGGCTTCCTTAGAATGTGGATATACAAGAGTATCAATGTTATTAAGGACGTTGAATAAAAAGTGAGGGCTAACCTGGTTTTTTAACATGGCCAATTCACTCTTCAATTGCTCCCTTTCCATTTTCTCCTTGATCCTGATATTTCTAAACCAGTCCAATACAAACCTCATGAAGAAGGCAAAGATGATTAGGAATAAAGGCGTATAAAATCTTCTGAAGAATTCAATCAAATAATCAACATATGGTTCCTTATCCTCAGTATTGACTACTAATGTTGGAATTGACCAGGTTCCAACTAATTGATCTAATCCATATTTGACAAATGGATAAACCAGAAGTAATGAAATAGTGATCCCGAAAAACTTCCAGGTTTTATCTGTGAACCACTTTGGGATCAGTATATAATAATAGCCATAGAAAATGACCCATTTAAAAGGCATAGATACAGCCAGCCAAATTGCATACTTCCCAATAGTGAATATTTCACTCGTTTCACTCGATTTAAAAAGTATGGTAGAAACACATAACATGTAAAAAGCCCAATAACCAATATGTAAGGCTATTTTGACTTTACTAGAGTGTAGGAATATTTTTTGAACAACATTCATTGACCCAAATGTAACCAGAGCAGCCAGTATTATACATTCCAATCGACCAAATATTCATTAGAATCTATAACTCCCCCTAAATAATCGCCCACTCAGATACAGACAGTTTTGACCCCTCTTGCCGATTTGTTAGGCTGTTTCGTAGATCGCTTTTTTAATAGTCTGCATCATCCAATTCATTTGAGGTATGCTTTTAATCAAAACAAATAAATGCTGAGCGATTGAAAGTACAAGGTCAAAACTCAAAATAAATACTCAAGGTCAAAAACTCATAATAGGCACTTTCTTGTTTGGTAAGTGCCTTTTTAAACGAATTCAAAACTCAATTAAT
>JAKVAS010000031.1 GCA_022448165.1 Crocinitomicaceae bacterium
ATTCCGAACAGAGAAGTTAAGCCTACTTGCGCTGATGGTACTGCCCTTTTGAGGGTGGGAGAGTAAGTCGACGCCACCTTAAAGAACCCCAATTACTTTGTAGTTGGGGTTTTTTCGTTTAAAAAAAATCCAACCAAGAATGGTACAGTTTATGTAATGAAATTAGTTCCCTAGAGGTTGTTGTTTCTATTGTTTTTTAGAGCTTTTGCAATTTTCGCGGATAGATATGTTTATGAAGTCAACTTAAGATGTAAGCTATATTTGACTGGGTATGATTAAAGCGTTATTTGCTTTAAATTATTTTGTTATAAATACTACAAATTTTCTTTGATGTGCGCATTTGTCTACTATTACATTTGGGAACCGGATAAGAGTATTTGGAATTGCAAAGTGTTTGTAGCTAAGTTTTAGGATGGCGTTAATCATCATTACAAATGAATAATTAGAAAGAATATAAATCAATTAATTTATAGATTATATGAAAACCAAATTAACACTATTCATTATCGGACTTTTAACTTTTAATAGTTTTGGTCAAGTAACCTTTGGAGTATCGACAGGATTAAATTTGAACGCTGCATATATCGGATATAGTTTTGGTAGAATCCAACCTTATTTGGGCTTTCAATATCTCGGTGCGTCTATTTCTTATGAAGAAACAGGAAAGCAATACGATATTAATGGAAATATTCAAGACTATACAAATAGTATTGAATACAGTGTAGGTTTATATATGCCAACGCTTGGAGCAAAGTACTATGTCATCGAAAAAGAGAGTCTTAAGGGGTATTTAAATGGAAGTTTTACAATGGTTATTGCAAGTGGAAAATTTAGGGAAGACGGAGAAGTCAATGATGACTTATCGGAAACATTTAGTGCATCAGGTTTATTTGGGGGCGAATTGGGTTTTGGAGTGGAGTATTTTTTCAATGATCAATTTAGTCTGGGTGGAGAATTTGGACTTAGAATGATGAGAGGAAAGAATATTGATAGTTACGACAATGATAATGTGTTAGTAATCGACCCGAGTACAGGTAATATGGTTCCTTCGCAAGTTACAAACACATTTAAAGGTACGTTTGCTCCAACGTATTCAAAAATAGGGTTGAATTTCTATTTTTAGGTGACAATATCTTTTTTGGATTAGCCTCTTCATTTTGTTGAGGCGTTTTCTTGTATTGAAACTAATTTTTTTTCGCTTTATCCAAGCTGAAGGTAAAGGTACTTCCGACATTTACAGTACTTCGAACATTAATCGTTTGGCGATGAGCTTCAATGATATGTTTTACAATGGCAAGTCCAAGTCCAGATCCACCTGCATGTCGGTTACGACTTTTTTCTACACGGTAGAAACGTTCAAAAAGTCTTGGAATGTCTTCTTGAGCGATTCCCAGTCCATTATCTGATACCTCAATAGTAATAATCCCATCCATTTCATAGAATCGAACGGAGGTAGTTCCATTTTCTTTACCATATGAAATTGAATTGGCCAATAGGTTTGTGACTACCTGGCCGATTTTAATTTTATCGGCGTAAACGAATACATCCCGAAAATCTTTAGCGAAGATGAAGGAAATATTTTTTTTCTTTGCCTTCATTTCAAGATCATCGAAAATATCTTCAACTAGTGTTTTTATATTGAATGACGAATAATCCAGTTGTATTTTATCGGCTTCCATCTTTGCGATTTGATCTAAATCTTCAAGAATCCCCGTCATTCTATCCGTTGCCTTTGAAGCTCTTTCTAAAAAGTTTCGATTGATAGACTCATCTTCTAGTCCACCATCTAAAAGCGTTAAAATATAACCTTGAATTGAAAATACTGGAGTTTTTAATTCATGAGCCAAATTTCCAAGAAACTCTCTACGGAACTCTTCTTGTTCTTTTAATTTAGAAATTTCTGCAATACGTTCTTCAGTCCATCGCTTTGTTTCTTGTTCAGCGTTGGAAATAGGATCTTCTCTAAGTTTAAATGTATCTTCTCCATTTTTTCCAAATTTCCCCTTTCTAATAGATCTATAGAGAACGCGAATTCGATGAGTTATAAAACGTTCAATTAAAATATTGAAAATTAGGTAGGTTCCAACTCCTATAATAAGGGCGAGTATTAAGATATACCAGAATGGTACCCCGCCAATAAACAAGTTTATTGAGAATAGTGCGAGCACAGAAAGTATCGAGATTACGACGCTTCCAAGGATCAACAATTGAATGGGTTTTAAATTTCTCAAATCTCGTTATAAGTATATCCAACACCTTTTATAGTACGAATATAATCATTACCTAGTTTTTCTCTAATCTTTCGGATATGAACGTCCACTGTTCGTTCACCTACAATTGTCTCTGTACCCCATACATAACTCATAATTTGATCTCGACTGAAGACTTTTCCTGGGCGACTTACTAGAAAATCTAATAATTGGAATTCCTTTTTAGGCAAGTTAATGTTTTTCCCTTTCAATTCTATCGTGTATCTATCTCGATCAATTTTTATAGAGCTACTATTTTCCTTTGTTTCCACTGTGGTGTATCTCCGAAGGAGAGATTTTACCTTACTGATTAATAATCGCGGTCGAATTGGTTTGGTTACATAATCATCAGCTCCTGCTTGAAATCCTGCAATTTGTGAATAGTCTTCTCCTCTAGAAGTTAAAAAACAAATTATGGGTTGTGTTATGGATTTGTTCTCCCTAATAAGTTGACAAGTTTCAATTCCATCCATTATAGGCATCATAACATCCATTAGTACTAGGGATGGCTCTAATGTGAAAGTTTTCTTAAGTCCCTCTTCCCCGTTTTGTGCGGTATATACCTTATAACCTTCTTTGTTAAGGTTGTATGTTAGAAATTGTAATATGTCAGGTTCGTCATCAACGATTAAAATGGAATAATTGGTCATAATTGAATAAAATTATATGTAAAGATAGTGTTGATAGTACCTGTAGTAATTTAGATTCTTTTACGTTTAAGTTAAGCTACTTGTGTCTGAGTTAAGAAATTGTTATGAGAAAGTGGGGGGAGTGGCGCCTTTAGTTGACTGTTTATGCATAAGGGCTTAATATAGGGGTAACCTATACATATTGGAATGATAAGGATAAGGAAAAGTGTTTTTAAGGATTAGTCCAGATATTTGTATCACAAAACTAAAGTGAAACAATTAAAAGATGAAAACAAGAACTTTTAAGGTTGGTGTGATGTTGATGGCTGCATCACTTGTATTGGGAGTTACTTCCTGCAAAGAGAAAGGGTGTACAGATCCTACTGCTGTAAATTTTAGTGCTTCTGCGGAAAAAGATGATGGCTCTTGTGAGGATTCTGACGATGATCTTGATCCTACAGTGGAAGTGGTTGCTGGTTCAATTAGCGTGAACACTACTTGGACTGCAGATCGTATATATAAGATTATCGGTAAAGTTGTTGTTGAAAGTGGAGCGACTTTAACCATTGATCCTGGTACTATTGTAAAAGGTGAGCAAGGAACGGGGACATTGGCTTCTGCTTTGGTTATTGCTCAGGGAGCAAAAATTCATGCAGTAGGTACTACTTCTCAACCAATTATTTTCACCTCAATACTTGACAATATTCAGCCAGGAGAGTTATCTGGAACTAATTTGACAGAGGTTGATCAAGGTCTTTGGGGAGGTATAATTGTACTTGGTTATGCGCCAGTTTCTGCTGCCGATGGAGATAATTTGTCTCAGATTGAAGGTATTCCAACTTCTGATGCGTTTGGAGCTTTTGGAGGGGCTGATGTAGCAGATAATTCTGGGCGCATAGAGTATGTTTCTATTCGTCATGGTGGAGCATTAATTGGTGCTGGTAATGAAATAAATGGATTAACACTTGGTGGAGTTGGAAATGGAACCGTTATTTCTAATGTTGAAATCGTTGCTAACCTAGATGATGGTGTTGAATTCTTCGGAGGCTCTGTTAATGCATCGAATATTTTAGTTGGTTTTCAAGGTGATGACGGTGTCGATATTGATATGAACTATTCAGGTACGGTTTCTAATTTTATGGTCATCAATGGAACTAACTCCGATGAAGCTTTGGAAATTGACGGGCCTGAAGGAACGACATATACGACTGGTTCTTTTACACTTCAGGACGGAACAGCATACACGTTTGGCGGTAGTGAAGCTCGTGGAGATTTCAAATCAAAAGCTCAAGGGACTATTAATAATGTATCTCTGGGGGAAGCTAAGATTAGAGCTTCTTACCAAAATGATTGCGTGGATCCAAAGGCTGATGCACTTACAAATTTGACTGATGCCTCTCCTAAACTTGTTTTTAGTGGAAGTCAAATGTCGACTGTTACTGTTTATACAGCATCAAAGGATGATGCAGGAACTAGTGATTGTACAGTTTTCAATACTGATCAAGTTGCGGCAGAGGCTGCGATTATTTCGACAAATGCATCAGGTGCTAGCGTTACACCTTTCAACGGTTGGACGTGGACTAGTGTAAACAATAAGTTCTAGTTAGAAAATAGATTACAATTATATGATATAGTGTCTACCCATATATGGGTAGACACTTTTCTAGTATTTACGATTTAGTATAGGTCAAATGAATTTTAATAGATTAATTGCATTTCTTCCATTGTTTTTTGTAGGAATGTTCACTTTCGGTCAGGAGATTGTTCGAGGAGAGCTTGTTGATAAAACAACAGGAGAGGGTATTGTGTTTGCATCTGTTCGTGTAGACGGAGTTGGTAAAGCCAAAACTGACTTTGATGGTGCATTTGAAATCACGCTAGCTCCAGGAAATTACGTATTAACTTTTAGTCGTCAGAGTGAAGGCTATATTGATGAAAAACGAGCGATAACTGTTATTGCTGGAAATGTTTTGAACTTTAAAGTGGAGATGGGAAAAACACAAGAGGTTGAGAAGGCGGAAGTTGTCGTTGTTGGAATTCGCGGAGAAGCCACAATTGAGGGAGCCGATAAAGATCGCTTAGATGCTGATGGTGCTTCGGATGGAGTTCCTAAGGAAGTGATACAGCAATCTGGTGTTACAAATGCTGTTGGTGCAGTTCAAATGGTACCTGGCGCATCAGTAGAAGAAGGTAAAAATGTATACATAAGAGGATTGGGAGATCGTTATACTAAAACAGTATTGAATGGAATGGACATTCCTGGACTTGATCCGGATCGAAATTCTGTTCAATTGGATATTTTTCCAGCTGTATTGATTGATAATATCAAAGTAAATAAAACATTTACGCCAAATCTTACTGCTGATTTTACAGGAGGGTATATTAATATTAAAACAAAAGATTTTCCTGGAAGAAAAACAATTTATGCTAAGTCGAGCTTAGGCTATAATACGAATGCAACCTTCAATCCTGATTATATTTCATATGAAGGTGGTAAGCTAGATTTTATCGGATTTGATGATGGTTCTCGTAAGTTACCAATCAATCCTAGAGTTGAGATTCTTCACCCTGTTTCTGGAAGCCCAACGAGTGCCTCAGAAATATCAGCACAGGATGCGACTGTTCTTTTTGGAAAAACAATGGCTACAGAAAAGGCTTTTAGTTTCATGAATCAGAGTTATGCCTTTGCAATGGGAGACCAAAAGCGTATAAAAAGTAAAAAGGATACAACTAAAACTGCTTTTACATACGGATACAATGCAGTATTGAATTATCGAGCGACAAATACATACTTTAGAGATGTTGAGTATAATGAGTACTTAAGAGATACTGACTTGTCAAAAACAGATCTATTTAGGGATAGAACGTCTAAAGGAGAACAAACTCAAAATGACGTAATGTGGACGGCTTTATTTGGACAATCCCTTAAAGTCAATAGAAGTAAATATTCTTTGGTTCTTTTTCATACTCAGAACGGACAGTCGTCAGCTGCAAATTTAACAGAAACGAATT
This sequence comes from Crocinitomicaceae bacterium, assembly GCA_022448165.1. GTDB lineage: Bacteria > Bacteroidota > Bacteroidia > Flavobacteriales_D > Crocinitomicaceae > UBA4466. The sequence goes on from JAKVAS010000031.1 coordinate 5,891, forward strand.
TCGATAGTAATCAAGCAGTTTTGCTGAAACAAGGCTTACAATATACGCAACGATCCATTACAAATGCCAATTTGAGTGGTTTGCATTATCTTGATGAGTCGAAAAAATGGAAATTAGATTGGAAATTATCTCCGACCTATTCGCGTATTTCTGATCCCGATATAAGATCTACAGCACTGGAGTTGTCTGATACGCCAGATTCACATGGGGATCCTGTTTACCTTTGGGAAGAATCTGTTGGTGCCGAAGTACGTCGGATCTTTAGGGGATTAACTGAATACAATGTGAGCGGACGATTTGATGTAGAGCGTAAATTTATGCAATGGGATTCATTAGAAAGTGTGATTACTTTTGGAGGACTGAATACATATAAGAATCGCGTTTTTGATGTAAATGAATACGTTTTTAAATTATACAATCAATCCAATGTTGTACCAAATGATCCTAATTGGTTTATGGAAAGCAACAATTTGTATACAGAGGAAGCGAATCAAGGTGTTTATGCTACAGGACAATACGAGCCCGCAAATAACTATAAAGCGAACCAAAATACAGCGGCTGCTTATCTTATGAATAAATTACCTATAAATAAATCCTTTAGTTTAACGTATGGAGTTAGAGCTGAAAAAAATGTAAATCGTTATACAGGAGAATCGAATAATGCAGCAACGGATCCAACTGCACCTAAATATGTTAATGAAATCGTATTAGATGAATTTAATATTCTTCCTTCACTTAATATGGTGTATAAAATTCGTAAAGTAGCAGATAGCTCAAATGAATATAAACGAAGTACAAATATTAGAGGGGCTTATACGCAAACATTGGCTCGACCATCATTTAGAGAAATTTCAATATCTCAAATTTATGATCCAATTTCTGGTCGACGTTATTTAGGTAATATTGACTTGAAACAAACTTTAATTCATAATGCAGATATTCGTTGGGAACACTTTTTTGGACGAACTGAATTAATATCACTAAGTGGTTTCTATAAGAAGTTTATTAATCCAATTGAGATTGTAGCAAATGTTGCCGCTCCAAATGAATTCAAACCTGTGAATGCTGGAGAAGCCGATGTTTTTGGAGGTGAGTTTGAAGTACGTAAAACAATTGGATTTACTTCTAATGATAAAAGACATATGCGTTTTGTGGTAGGAGCCAATTTTACTTATGTGGTTTCACGAATAGATATGAATAAAGTTGAAACAGTAATTGGTACAACAACATTCACTGAAAAGGAAGTGAGAGAAGCAAACGCACGTGATGGAGAAGTTATTGGAGACTTTAGACCAATGTATGGACAATCTCCATACATTATTAATGCATTTACAACGTTTAAAAATGACTCTCTGGGATTAATCTGTAACCTTAATTACAACGTTCAAGGTAAGAAGTTGGCCGTTATTGGTGTTGGAGGGCTTCCAGATGTCTACGAGCAAGCTTTCCATAGTTTAAATTTGAAAGTTTCGAAGACTTTTGGCAAAATTCATGAGGGAGAATCTGCTCCAAGGTGGAAGGCTAGTGTTAGAGCAACAAACCTTTTAAACGCTGCAAGACGTAAATATTACGAGGCTTATAATACGGATAGTCAAATATTTGAATATTTACATAATGGAATGACCTTTACTGGATCAGTGTCATTTACATTGAGATAAAAATAGAAGTTATCAATAACACAAAAAAGCTCCATTCATTGAATGGAGCTTTTTTGTGTTATTGATTTTATGAATTAGGTTTGAATTTATACCCAACTCCTTTCACTGTTTTAATATGATGATCACCTATTTTTTCTCGAAGTTTACGAATATGAACATCAATTGTACGATCGCCTACAACTACGGAATCTCCCCAAACTGTTTTTAGAATTATATCCCTATCAAATACTTTTTCTGGCTTGGAAGCAAGAAGTGCCAATAATTCAAATTCCTTTTTGGGAAGATGAATGGCATTCCCATCTTTGGTTACTAAGTATTTTTCACGATCAATTACAATACTATTAGCGGTGGTTTCTTCAACAATAATTTGATCATTGGAACGCCTAATTATCGCTTTTAAACGACTGATTAATACTTTTGGTTTAATTGGTTTAGAGACATAATCATCTGCACCTGCATCCAGCCCAGCTATTTGGCTATAATCTTCATTTCTTGCAGTGAGAAAACAAATTCTAAGCTTACTTGTTTCATGAGTACTTCTTAAAATTTCACAAACTTCAATACCATCCATACCGGGCATCATAACATCTAATAGAACAATGTCTGGAGAGGATTCTTTTGCTAATTGAATACCATCTTCTCCATTGGAAGCAGTAAAAACTTGAAACCCATCTTTCTTAAGGTTATACTCAAGAATGTTCCTAATATCTTCTTCATCATCGATGATCAAAACTGTTTTCATGCCCTTAGTTTAGGTAAATGCTGAGATAAAGTTAGTCATTTTTTGAGATACTATTGGAATCTTAAGTGTGCTATTGTGAATTGCTTTTCTTTAAACTAAAACGTTTAAGTGTTGGCTTTTACTTGTTTTCCCTTGATTAACAGTATTTGATGAGATTAATGATTCCTCATCTATTAAGTTTAAATTGCTAAGATGCCCTTATATCCTGAGTATGCTAACGATTTCTAAAAGAGAAAAAAAAGTATTGATAAGAGTTTTTTTTCTCTATCAATACTCTAACTTTGTGCTGTAGTAGTAGGTTAGGTTGATTAGTGTAATAGGAGTGATAGACGCCGGTCTATTCACTCCTATTTTTTTGCTTTAAATGAATTGTAACAAATAGCCCATAAGTGCGCCAGTTAGAATGACCAGCATTACATTAATCTTTTTGAATTTAAAGATGAATAAAAAGCCTATTGCCGCGATCAGAATGCTTCTCCAATCTAACAGCGTCTCCTTACTTATTTCAAAAAGTACAACAACCATAATTGCTACTGCAGCAATATTTACAGTATCCAAAAAGTAGCGTAGAACTGTTGATTTACGCATTTTAGGAATTAATGGATTCAAAAGAAGTACGAAGAGAAATGAAGGAAGAAAAATTCCAACAGATGCTGCTGCTGCTCCCCAAAAACCATTTAATTGATAACCGATAAAAGTTGCTGTAGATAAAACTGGTCCTGGGGTGAATTGCCCAATTGCAATTGCGTCAATTAGTTCTTGACGCTCTAATAAACCGGTTGTAACAAGTTCTGCATCCAAATAGGCAAAAAGAACATAACCACTTCCGTATAAGATAGCACCAACCTTAAGGAAGGTCAGAAATACTTTAAGAGTAGATACCTTTGTAATGGTAGATGTGGTTGCACTCAGTAAAATTAATGGAGAAAAAGAACGTTTTTTTGAGTCTTTTTCTGAATTATTTTGAGTTTCATTAGATGTTAATTTGAAATAAATCATGCCAAGAATCCCTGTTCCTAATAAAGCGAATATTTCGTTTATACCTAACATACTTACTATAACAGTAAGAATACCTAGTATTCCAAGCTCCCAACTCTTTAAGGCTTTTTTACCTAGTTTATATACTGCACTCGCAATTAGTGCGATGACTATTGGTTTTATTCCCTGAACGAATGGCTCAACTTCTGGAAGACTTCCGTATTCACCATAAAGCCATGCAAGGAATCCTGTAATGATTACGGCGGGAAACACAAAACAAATTCCTGCAACAAATAACCCGAGCGTTCCTGCTCGTTCATGTCCACAGTGCATGGTCATTTCTGTAGAATTAGGACCTGGAATTAAGTTTGTGGCTCCCATTAAATCTAAAAAATATTGGCGATCCATCCATTTTCTCTTACTAACAATTTCATCTTCCATCATTGCTATGTGAGCAGCAGGACCTCCGAAAGCAAAAGCTCCCATTTTTAAGAAGACTAAAGCAACTTCTTTGAGTTTATTATTTTTCATTTTTTATAGATTCTAAAAATTTAGGTTATAAAAAAAGGAGCGCAAGGCTCCTTTTTTCAAAATTATGTCATATTAGGAAATACTTTTGCTTGCTACGTATTCAGAAACATTGATTACGTGATCTCCAACTTTTTCAAGGGAAGAGAACATGTTGCTAAAGATTAAGGCATTGTCCACATTTGTTCCTGTTCCCAAATGTTCTAAGTGCTCATCTCTTAACTGGTCTCTTAATTGATTGATTTCTCTTTCTTTTGCAATTGCTTTATCTAAAGAGATCGTACCGTATTCCGAGTTTAAGTTCTCATTCATGATTTCAAATGCACCATCAACAACCTCAATCATTTTATTTAAACCATTTCGTTGTTCTGGAGTAAAGTATATCTTTTCACTGTCTTTCTTTTCAAGTGTTTTTCCCATTTGGTAGAAAATATCACCAATTCTTTCTAAGTCAGTAGTAATGTTTAACATTGCGCGCATTCGAAGAGAAGCGCCTGAACTCATTTCTAAACGAGCAGTTTTACCAAGGTAATCAGCAATTTCTATTTCAACACGATCAGTGATATCTTCATATTTATCAATCTTGCGAAGCATTTTGTTTTTTACTTTGCGCTCAGATGAATTAATAAAAGTTTCAACGAATTTGTTCATTTTAGAAGTAATCTTACCAAATTTGGCAACTTCTTTTTTAGCTTCAAGGATGCACAATTCTGCAGTGGATCCAAGAGGCCCACTAATAAAATCAAGTTTAAATTCCTCATCTGATTCTCCTTTCGATTTCACAGAGCGTTCTGCAAGTGAAACTAGTTGAGGTACAAACCAGATCAGTAAAATTACGTTGATCAAGTTGAAGGAAGTATGGAACAAGGCGATTGTTGTACCTGCTACTGCTACATCTACAAATGGATCACCAGTTACAATTGCTCCTAATCCTTTAAGGAATAAAGGGAATAGTAGCAGCATCCAGACAACCCCAACAATATTGAACATTGAGTGAATTCTAGCAGATCGCTTAGCATGAACATTAGCGATTAATGAAGCTATTTCCGCCGTAATTGTTGTTCCAATGTTCTCTCCAAGAACCATTGCACAGGCAACTTCAAAAGGAATTGTTCCTGCAGTTACCATTGCTAGAGTCAAGGCCATTGCAGCAGAAGATGACTGAATTACTATTGTAACCAATGCTCCAAGGAATACAAACATTACTGGACCATACCAAACATCTTTAAAGTCAATAAAGAACTGAACGATGGAAGAACTTGCATCTAATGAAGGTACTGCATGCTTTAGTACATCTAATCCAATAAATAGGATACAGAAACCGAAAATTGCAGTGACCCAAGCACGAGCTTTTCCTTTAGATACGAACAATAGAGGTGTTGCCAAAGCTATAATCATATAAGCATACGCCGAAATACTTACTTTAAATCCTAAAATTAATACAAGCCATCCTGTAATTGTTGTTCCGATATTGGCTCCCATCATTACACCAGCCGATTGACGTAATGTCATTAAACCAGCGTTTACAAAACTTACGGTCATAACGGTTGTTACCGATGACGATTGCACAATTGAAGTAATTCCAAATCCAGTGAATACACCTTTAACTCTATTCGAAGTAATAGAGCCAAGCATTGATCTAAGCCTATTTCCTGCTGCTTGTTGTAAACCCTCACTCATTAACTTCATTCCAAAAATGAAGAATCCAAGAGCACCAATTAGAATTAGTAGTTTAGCAATCCCCCAAGCACGCTTCGTTTTTGTTTTTATTTCACCAGACCAAACAATGTCATCCATATTACTCACGTTTCCACTTGGAGCAATTCCAACTTTGAAATAGTAAGTGTCATGACCACTAAGGTTCTCTAGTTTATGACTTGTTGTTGACAAATCCAATGCTTTTGTGTATGCCCACTCTCCTCCGGCAACACCTTTTTTATAGCGTTTTTTACCAATTTTATTGATGTATTTAATAACGAGTTTTGCATCCGAAGATTTTAAGTTCTCGTATACGTCATGGTCTAAACTCCAAGAAACCTTAGCATTCGCTTCACCTCCTTTAGCAAAAGTGTTAACAAATGCTTCTGAGGTCAATTCTACCGGTGTAGAGATCTCCGAAACATGCGGAATAATTGAATCCGACATTGCTTCAACTTCCGAAAACACGAAAGGTGCTAAAAGCAATTGGATGAAAAATAATAAGTGAATTTTCTTCAACATTATTGACATAGTTTTTTGAATTATAGTGCGAAGGTATTTGATCTGTCCTAATAAATCATCAATTGCAAGATTAAGGAAACGTTATCAAATTCATCCAACCTTAAGGTTTTGTTAAGAATGTATTACCTGTGTTAATTGAATGTTAATTCACCCCATCTTTGCAAAAAAAAGAAACACACAAAATAACAAGTGATGAACAAAATTATTCTATCTGCTTTAGTTGTATTGATGAGCTCAGCAGTATTTTCTCAGAGAAAAATTGATTCTAAATTTGGAAAAGGACTGTATAATGTTGTTGCTGCGGATAGCTCATGGAGTATGAAGTTTGGAATGAGGTTTCAGCAATTGTATGTTGGAGAAAATGTAATTAATGATGCAGATGGGGTTCGACCAGGAACATCAACATTTTTAATGAGAAGAGCACGTTTGAAATTTGGTGGTTTTGCTTTTTCTCCAAAATTGAAATATAAAGTAGAATTAGGATTATCAAATAAAGATTTAGGTAAGGTTGATGCAACAACCAACTATGCACCGAGAATGATCTTGGATGCAGTTTTGAAATGGAATTTCTATCAGAACTTTGTGCTTTGGGGGGGACAGACAAAGCTTCCTGGTAACAGAGAGCGTGTTATTTCTTCGGCAAATATGCAGTTTGTTGATCGTTCAATGTTAAACAAAAACTTCAATATTGACCGTGACATGGGAATTCAATTGAGACATCACTTTACACTTGGAAAGAACTTCTTAGTAAGAGAAATATTTGCGCTTTCTCAGGGAGAAGGAAGAAATCTTGTACAAGATAACCTTGGTGGCTTACAGTATACGGGACGTTTAGAGTTTTTGCCTTTTGGGAAATTCTCTGGAAAGGGGGATTATGTTGGTAGTGATATCAAACGTGAGAAGACACCAAAACTCTCGATTGCGGGAACATATAACTTTAATGATAGAGCAGTAAAAACAAAGGGGAACCAAGGGAGTTATATGGTTGACGCAACAGCTTCAAACGCTGATGGATATTTTAATTCAAATATCACAACTATTTTTGCTGATATGATGTTTAAGTATAAAGGTGTTTCCGTAATGGGAGAATATGCATTTCTTGATGCTGATGTAATTAACCATTATAGTGCTGACTCAACATCAACAGCTACAGTTGCTGCAGGTTCAGGGCTGAATTTAAATGTTGGGTACTTATTCAAGAACAATTGGGAAGTGGCTGGTAGATATACGACATTCACTCCAAATGCCCTCATAGGTAAAGAGAATGAGCAACGTTATACATTAGGGATTTCTAAATATGTTGTTGGCCATGCTTTGAAAGTTCAGGGAGATATTACTTACAAAGCGGAAGATAATAGTGCGAACAGTGAATTAATGTATCGTTTACAAGTTGATATCCACTTCTAAGGGATTTCAGATATATAGATATGGACCGTCTGGATTATATTTTCAGACGGTTTTTCTTTGTCCATTATTTCTTTGATTCTTAATGATAGTATTATCGTTTAACAAAATTTAGAAAGGACTGAGGTTTAGTTCATCCTTGATTTTCTATTATATTAGTACTCTCAAGGATAAACATATGAATATAAAAATATTACTTGTTGAAGATGATACGAGCTTAGGATTCATTATTTCGGATCAATTAAAATCGGATGGTTATGAAGTGACGCTTTGTACAGACGGTGCTGAAGGATTTAAAACGTTTAATGATGGAGCATTTCATATGTGCATTTTTGATGTAATGATGCCTAAAAAAGATGGCTTTTCTTTAGCTAAAGACGTTCGTAAGATTGATAAGAATATTCCAATTCTTTTCTTAACGGCTAAATCAAATGACGAGGATAAAGTTGAAGGGTTTAAGTCTGGTGGTGATGATTATTTAACGAAACCTTTTAATGTAGAAGAGCTTCAATTACGTGTTGCAGCATTGCTTAGAAGAGTTAATATTCAACCTGAAGGAACAGATCAAACACTTTATGAAATTGGAGAATATAAATTTGACACGATAAATTTTGAATTGAAGCATCAACGTTTTGAAAAAGTTCTCACGAAAAAAGAAGCGCAGATTTTGAAAATTTTATGTCAATTTATGAATCAAGTTGTTGCTCGAGAAGTTGTGTTGAATGGAGTATGGGGACAGGACGATTATTTTGTAGGAAGAAGTTTGGATGTTTTTATTACAAAGCTTCGAAAGTACTTAAAAGAAGATGAGAAGATTCAGATTACAAATGTTCATGGAATTGGCTTTAAATTGGAGGTAGTGTAGAATGAAAGAATTGATTACCGTAATAATATTGTTGGTTTCTTCCTTTGTGTATGCAGACCAACTGGCTTATATTGAGAAGTCTGATGCAGAACGTGCAGTTACGAAGATTTCAAAAATGAAATATGTATACTTGTTTTGCGGATGTTGTAGTATGAAAGCTCCCGAAAAGGTTAAGCCAATTAAGATATATACCAAGTTTACAAATTTCGAGTCCTATTGGGAAGTTTACATTGACTATGTTAATGATAAAGGAGATAGGGTTTCTGAGCCACTTGATCTTGCATACGTATGGAAAAAGGGACTTTTTGGATATAAAACTTTGGGAAGCATATTGGATCTTAATCATGATCATTGCGTAAAACCGAATGACTGGAACGATCCGAAAAATCAAGAGACTGATATTTAATGGCATACATTTTACATTTAGAAACGGCAACAAAAGTTTGTTCTGTTGGATTATCCAAGAATGGTTCGTTAATAGCAATTAAAGAGACAAAGGAAGAGGGATATTCTCATGGAGAAAATCTCACGCTTTTTATTTTATCAGTTTTGAAAGATGCTAATGTGACAATGGATGATTTAGATGCAGTCTCTGTGGCTTCAGGTCCGGGTTCATATACTGGACTTCGAATTGGTGTTTCCACTGCAAAAGGCTTGTGTTTTGCTAAAAACATTCCATTGATTGCTATTGATGCGCTAACATCTTTAGTAGAACAAGCGAAGGAATTCCATCCTGGAGCAAATTTATGCGCGATGATTGATGCACGAAGAATGGAAGTCTATAACTTGATAACTAATGATGGAGGTGAAAGATTGAAAGAAATATCTGCGGATATCATTGATGAATTATCATATTCTACTTTTGAACCATTTATTTACTTTGGCGATGGCGCGGCTAAATTAGAAGAAGTTTGGAAAGAGAAGAATTTTAAATCGGACTTGTCTATTTTATCTTCAGCAAAAGGACAGGTGAAATTAGCATATCAAATGTTTCAATCAAAAGATTTTGTTGATACAGCATATTTCGAACCATTTTACTTAAAAGATTTTATTGCGGGAAAAAAGAAAAAGGACTAAATAAGCTTAAAAGCATTGTTCCTGAAAGGAATTTTTCTGATATTAAATATGAGTAGTTTATTAAGGTGTCAAGCTGCTAAAATTAAAAAGTAGGTTTAAGTTTTAAGCAAACTAGAGAGTAATGGATATGCTTGTTAAGCATTTATTATTTTGGAAAGTGCTACTTAATGTCCTATATGAAAATTTAGATATACTCCAACACTCATCATTCCATAATTGATGCTTACTTCTGTCTCATCAACAATTGCATTTTCAAACTCATGTTCTTTGTGGATGTTTTCCAAATTGAATTTCTTAGGAAGCATTTGTAAATTAATAATTGGAGCTGTGGTTTTTGATTTTCCTATTTGAAAATGGACCAAGCTTCCTAAAGAGAAACCTAGTTTTGAGCGAAGGGTGAATGAATATTCAAAACCAATTTGAGCAGCAAATCCACCACCAGCATATTTTCTGTATCCGATTCGTGGATTTTGTCTATAAATGACTAAGCCTTGACCATATGGTATGTTAACCCATATGTTATCATTCGAAACATAGCCACCAAGTCTACTATAAAGGTTAATATTCATTCCTTTATTAATTATCGGAATGGAATGTTGATATCCAGTTAATAGAATGATGTTTTGCCCTCCAAACCCTTTTCTATAAATTATATTATCATCGTTTAAAGAAGCTTTGTCGTGCATAATTCCCGTTGTTAATAGAATACCTGTAGCTTGATGTTGAAGTGTAAATAGGTAATGATTTGCCTGGTCAGAGATACCATTCTCGTTGAATCTTAAGAAATACTCGCGCGAATCATAAAAGGTAAAATCACCATCTGTTACTCTTTGTTCAAGCCCTATTTGTATATTTTTTGACCATCCCATTTTAGGATCGGTGAAATCAACATTAAAAAGTCCAGGTTCGAGAGTGATTTTCCATTGATCAAAAAAGGAAGATACATTAGAGGTGTGTCTGATAATTGGGGCTTTATATTGGGTAATACTGTTTCCCTGTTCTCGATATTGACTTTGGCAATATGTTGAACTTATAATAAATAATATCAGCAAGAACCTATTCATTTTGTTTGAGTCTATTCACAATTTTATATACTATATAAAATACGGTTTTCATACGGTAAAAACCATCCATTATCCTGTTTTTCAGTAGTACAGATGTGTATTTAGTTGCGGGGGGCGACTCCGTAAACTGAACCTTTTCAGTTAGACGATGAAAAGGTTCAGCTTTAGATCATTAGAACTTCGTTACGAACAAATGGAACTTAAATATTTTTCGTGCTCATTACGTGCAAGTTTCTTTAAATACGAAGACCCTATAATTGCTCCGTCTACAACTGATTGTACTGCTTCAACATCTGATTTTGATTGAATTCCAAAACCAACAAATACAGGAGTTTTACCACAGATTGTTTTGATTTGTCTATAACTCAATAATTGCTTTTCTCCAATATTTTTTTGTCCTCCAGTAGTTGCGTTATTTGATACTAAGTAGACGAAGCTATTTTTACAAATATCAGCTGTTCTTTTTACACGAGTCTCGTCGGTGGAAGGCGTTATTAAAAAGCTAGGATATACACCATATGCTTCAAATTGTTTACGATAAAGTCGTTCGTAAATTTCTAAACTGAGATCAGGTAAGATTACAGAAGTGATGTTTAAAGCATTACAGTTTTTTAAGAATTTAGTAATTCCAAAATTTAGCACCGGGTTTAAGTATCCCATTAATAAAATAGGTAACGTACTGTTTCTATCCTTCAATTGTTCAAATAGGATTGATAAATTCATGCCATTATTGATGGCAACACTACTGGATTCCTGTATTACGGGACCATCCGCTAGTGGGTCAGAAAAGGGGATTCCAACTTCAACAAAATCTACTCCATGTTCTTCTAAAAGATTGAGTTGTTCATTAATGCTGTTTATCATGGGGTAACCTGCAGTAATAAAGATACTCAGTTGCTTCTTGTTTTTATTAAATAAGTTCATCCGTTTCTAATTTTCAAGTTAATCATTCGTCATTTAAATATGTTTCCATATCCTTATCTCCTCTCCCTGATAAATTCACTATAATAATATCATCTTTGGAGCTGTTGATTTTTTCTAAGGCGGCCAATGCATGAGCACTTTCTAATGCTGGAATGATTCCTTCTGTTCTAGACAGTTCTTTTGCTGCGATAAGAGCTTCTTGATCTGTAATAGGAATGCTTTTCGTCCTTCCTTCGTCAATAGAAAAGGCATGAAGCGGTCCTATTCCAGGGTAATCCAATCCCGCGGAGATCGAGTGTGGCTCCGTTACTTGACCGTGTTTGTCTTGCATGAGTATTGTCATACTGCCGTGAAGAACTCCAGGAGTTCCTAATATTGAGGTGGCTGCGGATTTTCCTGAGTGTAGGCCATGTCCGGATGCTTCTACAGCAATTAATTCGACATTTTCTTCATAAAATTCAAAGAAAGCGCCAGCAGCATTACTTCCTCCACCAACGCAAGCAACAACTTTTGTAGGAATTGACTTTCCTGTTTGTTTATTTAGTTGCGTTTTAATTTCTTTGGAAATGACGGATTGAAATAACGCAACCATTTCAGGATAGGGATGTGGCCCAACAACACTTCCGATCAAATAGTATGAGGAAGGGTTATTTATCCAGTATCGAATTGCTTCGTTGGTAGCATCTTTGAGCGTCTTACTCCCGCTCGTCGCAGGGATGATTTTGGCCCCAAGGAACTCCATGCGTTTTACATTTGGAGCTTGACGTTCAATATCTTTTTCTCCCATGAATACAATACACTCAATATTCATTAGAGCGCATGCTGTTGCGGTTGCTACCCCATGCTGTCCTGCTCCGGTTTCAGCTACAATTTGTGTCTTCCCCATACGTTTGGCAATTAACAATTGACCAATTGCATTGTTAATCTTATGGGCCCCAGTATGATTTAAATCTTCTCGTTTAAGGTATACAGAGCATTCATGCTTGTGACTTAACTTTTTTGAAAAATAGAGGGGGGTTGGACGGCCAACGTAATGATTGAGCAGTTCTAGGTATTCTTTTACAAAGGTTGGATCATTCTTGAATTTATTAAATGAGTCTTCAAGTTCTGTTAGGTTTGGTCGAAGAAGCTCAGGTACAAAGGCACCTCCAAATTCACCAAAAAAGCCTAGGTCATCCGGTTGAGTATATTTACTATTGCTTAATTGCATCGATAAACGGTTTTAGTATAGATATGTTTTTGTCTGCTGGTTGGTTTTCAAAGCCACTATTTAGATCAATTCCTGTAAATTGTGGATGATTGATTTCTTTAATAGACTTAATTGAATCTGGTGAAATTCCTCCGCTTAATAAAAACGGAACATCTAACGAGTATTGATTTAATAACTCCCAGTTAAACTTACGTCCTGATCCTCCATATTGACTTGTATTCGTGTCAAATAGAAAATAATCAACGACTTTCTCATAGGCGGAGAGTTTAGAGAAGTTAAATGATTCATCTATGCCAAATGCTTTGATTACGGAAGTTTTCTCTTTCAATTCTTGACAAAAGAATGCTGGCTCATCACCATGTAACTGGATGATGTCTAATTGATGCTCTTCGATCATTTCTAAAATATATGATTGATTTGCATTAACAAATACACCAACACGCTTGGCAAGTGTTGAGCTCGGTGTTGTTTTGACATATCGTTTAGAACCGTAGTAAAAAATGAATCCAATATAGTCCACTATTGGATCAAGCATTTTAACTTGTTCAGGGTTTTTCATGCCGCATACTTTAACAATCATAATATTACTTTTGGTTGAAGTGATTCAATAAATGCTTTAGGATCTTCTTGATGCAGAATGCTTTCTCCAATTAATGCACCATGATAACCGATTGACATTAGTTTTTCTAATTCATCTTTAGATTTAATACCTGATTCTGTAATACAAGTAGTATTATCTGGGATCAGTTCAAATAGGTCAATGGAGGTTTGAATATCCGTTTTTTGAAGTTTTAGGTCACGGTTGTTAATACCGACAATATCGACAAGATGATTAATTTTTTTCATTTCTTTTCGACTATGACATTCCATGATTACTTCTAATCCTAGGCTTTGTGCAATAATGGTTAAATGAAGAGCTTCTTCCTTAGTTAAAATTTCTGCAATTAGAAGAATGACGTCTGCTCCCGCTGCTTTAGATTCGAATAATTGTATCTCATCAATGATGAACTCTTTCCGTAAAACTGGAATTGAAACGTGCTCTTTTAGTTTCTTTAAATCATCAATTGAACCTCCAAAAAAAGTCTTGTCTGTAAGGCATGAAATGGCAGATGCTCCACTTTTGTCATATTTCAGACCTTGCGTAATTACGTCAATTTCACTGTTTATTTCACCTGCACTTGGAGATTTTCGTTTAATTTCTGCGATAATACCAAAGTTTTCATGGATTCGCTCTTTTAAAGAGATCGCTGGGCGGTTGAAATAATAGGAAGACTCAAAGTTTGAGTATGAAAATTTATTTTTGAGTGCAGCGACTTCTTCTTGTTTAACTGCAACAATTCTATCTAGTATATTATTCATTTTGTAAAGTTTAAGGTTTGATGAAGGGACCCTGATTCTATGGCGGTCATAGCTTCGCTGTATAATTCGTCTATTGTTGTTTCTGGGTGATATTGTTTTAATGCAAGAGCTGTATTTGCAGCAACAACACTATTCTGTTCATTTGTTCCTTTTCCTTCAAGTAGATTCACAATTATTTTTGCCGCAGAACGAATAGTGGTTCCTGCAACAATATTTTTTGCTTCGATAACAGAGGCATTAAAAGTTGGTGCGTTGACAATAGTATCACTGTTTTTTCCTAACACTCTTGCACTGTCGGTTAGAGTAATTTCATCGTATCCATCCATGGCATAAGCGATGTTAAAATTTGTTCTTTCCTCTTTAAGGATGTGCTGGTAAATTTTTGCTAACTCTAATGAATAGGTTCCAGTAAGTTGATACCCAGGTTGAGCTGGATTAACCAAAGGCCCAAGACAATTAAAAATTGTTCTAACACCTAACCCTTTTCGAATTGGAGCTACTTTTTTCATTGTTGGATGAAATAAAGGAGCGTGTAGAAAGCAGATATTGTTTTTATCTAATTGGGACTGAAGATCATCAGAATTGTTGGTAAACCGAACACCGAGTTCTTCCAAAACATTGGAGGATCCGCACAAGGAGCTTACTCCATAATTTCCATGTTTAACTACTTTTTTTCCCATCCCAGCGAGAACTAAGGCAGTGGTTGTAGAGATGTTGAATGTGTTTTTTCCATCTCCTCCGGTACCGCAAAGATCTATGGCATCAGTGGCATTTATGTTTGTTGGTAAACATAGTTCAAGAAGTGCTGATCGAAACCCTTTGAGTTCTTCCAATTGAATACCTCGCATTTGGATTCCAACTAATATTCCGCTAATGGTTTCTTTTGTAAATTCCTCCTCCTCAATTCCATATATAAAGTCTTTTGCTTCTTGAAAGTTGAGGTGTTCGTGAGCGATAATTTTATCTAATAAATAATTCATGATTTCTACCTGATAAAGTTTTGAATAATTGTCCTGCCTTGCGGAGTTAGTATCGATTCTGGGTGAAACTGTACTCCGAATATTGGAAGTTGCTTATGTTCTATAGCCATTACAATATTGTCTTTTGTTGAGGCCGTTAGTTTAAAATTGGAGGGGATTTTATCGACATTCCAGCTATGGTAACGTCCAACAGGAAATTCGTCTGGAAGTGAATTGAAAAGTGTTGATTTTTCTCTTTTAATAATATCACTGGCTTTCCCATGAATAGCAATGTTGCTGTTGGAAATGGAGCCTCCAAAATATTCCGCAATTGCCTGATGGCCTAAGCAAACGCCTAGAATTCTTTTTGTTTGATGATACTTTTCAATGACATCGAATAGTTGTCCTGCTTCCGAAGGGATTCCAGGCCCAGGAGAAAGTAAAATACCATCACTTTTTTGGATAGAAGTAAAGTCAATACGATCATTTCTTTGTACTTCAACTTCGCATCCTAGCTCTTCAATGTATCGAACAAGGTTAAATACAAAGGAGTCATAATTGTCTATAACTGTAATTTTTTTCATGATTTAACAAGGTTGAATTGTTCTTGAGTTAATTGTATTGCTTTGCGAAGTGCACGCAGTTTATGATGTACTTCTTGTGTTTCTCGAATGGGGTCAGAATCTAATACGATTCCGGCACCTGCCCTAAAATGGAGTACGTTGTTTTTACTTAAAAAACTACGGATGACGATCGCAGTATTCACGTCGCCGTTTGATCCTATGAGTCCTATCGTGCCACCGTAAAAATCTCTGGAGTTAGCTTCGTATTTATGAATTAGTTCTAATGCTTTTGGCTTTGGTGTACCAGATAATGTTCCTGCAGGGAATGAATGAGATAGCGTCTCAAAACTATTGTTACTTTTTAATGTCCCGGTGACTTTTGAAACAAGATGGGTTACATGACTAAAGTCTTGAACTTCTTTATAGTTTTCTAAACGAACGCTATGACAGTCTCTACTAAGATCATTACGGGCTAAATCGACGAGCATTGTATGTTCTGCATTTTCTTTTTCGTCATTTAATAAGAATTCAAGTTGACGACGATCCTCTTTATCCAACCCTGTTTTGGGGACAGTTCCTGCAATTGGGTGGATTTCAGCCTTACCTTTTTTGATCACTAACTGGGCCTCTGGAGATGACCCAAATAGACGATAAGATTCAAAATCGAAATAAAATAGATATGGAGATGGATTTAATCTTCTTAGTTGTCGGTATACTTGAAAGTCATCTCCGAAAAATGATTGTTCAAATTCGTTGGATAAAACAAGTTGAAATACATCACCTCTTTTACAATGTTCAATACCTTTGTGTACTAACTTTTCGAATTCTTTGTCTTTGTAGCTTGCTCGTTCTTCTCCAATAGTTTCGAATGGAAGTTCAGTAACATTATTTTTCCGAAATAAGTCCGTAATACTGTTTCGTTGAAATATTCTCGATATACTATTTTCTACAAGATACCCTTCACTACTAAAATGGTCTATCACAATGATATGTCGAAAGATGAATAGATGAAGTAGCGGGATTTCATGATCACTTTCTATTTTTGAAATATGCGTTTCATCATGTAGATTAAATTCAAAACTCATTCTACCAAAAAGACCGTTGAATTGTTGATTGTCAAAGGTGATTTTAGTAATAGATTCTTGTATTTGCGAAGATAGCGTACGATTCTTCTCAAGTTGTTGAATGGAAATATTGTCTTCTGTTCGAATGCTTAGCTCCAAATCATTTAGTTCGATTTCTACGATTGGATCGAAACCAATGAATGATTTGCTGTCTCGTCGAGAATGATAGTCGTTGCTTTCTAATAAACAGGTTTTACGATAATTGTTTCTCAAGGACATGTATAGTTCCACTGGAGTATAGATATCAGCATTAAAGTCGGTTTGCTCTGAATATATTTTCATGTTTTTTGCTGTTAAAGCAGTTGATAAGTAAAAAAATGGGGTAAAAAAAAAGCGGCCCTTCGATGTGAAGAGCCGCTTTACAAATATTGTAATATACAATTAGCACCAGTCACACCAACGTTGCGTTGTGTGCCACCAATTGTTGCTGATTACTAATGTATTTGATGTATTCGTGTTCATTGAATACAAAGATCACAAAATTTTTTTCATAAAAACAACAACTAATTCAATTATTTTTTTTCCCTTTGTAAAAGAGATGATGAATACAAACACATTTTATTGGTTCTGGTTCGACTTCAAAGGAAGTACGTTCTAGCATTGATTGTGTCAAAATATCAGAGCTCGTTTCGTACATCGGAACGAGCTTTTTTTATGCATTATGGTTACATTAGTAAGGAATAGGATATGAAATTTTCAGAGAGAATAAAAAGTGGGACTCGGCCATTTGTTGTGGCAGGCCCATGTAGCGCCGAGAGTGAAAAGCAAGTAATAGGAGTTTGTGATGAAATCGCAAAGAATAATTCAGCGCAATTACTTCGTGCTGGAATCTGGAAGCCTAGAACTCGGCCAGGGAGTTTTGAAGGATTGGGAGAAGTTGCACTTCCTTGGTTAGTGGAAGCTGGGAAACGTACAGGTCTTCCAACAACGACTGAAGTTGCCAATAAAAAGCATGTTGAATTAGCATTAAAGGCTGGGGTAGATGTACTTTGGTTAGGAGCTAGAACTACAGTAAATCCTTTTGCTGTCCAGGAGATTGCTGATGCGGTTAAGGGAGTTGATATTCCTGTAATGATTAAAAATCCAGTTAATCCAGATTTACAATTATGGATTGGAGCCTTTGAACGTTTCGAAAATGTTGGAATTACTGACTTAACAGCAATTCATAGAGGTTTTTCTGTATATAATCATCGGAAGTACCGAAATGTACCGAGTTGGGAGATCCCAATAGCTCTAAAAGAAAACCGACCAGACTTACCAATTATATGTGACCCAAGCCATATTACAGGCAAAAGATCCTTGTTGTTGGAGATAAGTCAAAAGGCAATGGATTTAAATTTTGAAGGGTTGATGATTGAAACTCATCCATCACCAGACGATGCGTGGTCTGATGCTGCTCAACAAGTAACAGCTCAAGGGTTAGATGATATATTGAATGCGTTGGTTTTACGATCAAAAGAAATATCTACGGATATTTTGTCGGTTCTTCAAGGTATGCGTGGAAAAATATCCGTTTTGGATGATCGACTTTTTGACATTCTTGGTGCACGTATGGAATTGACGGAAGAAGTTGGAAGGTTTAAACGCGAGAATAATGTAACGATTTTGCAACAAGAGCATTGGACAAGAGTTATAGCTGCGCGCATTGAACGTCGAGATGACTATAAATTAACAAAGCACTTTGTGCGGCAATTGATGGATGCTATTCATCAAGAATCAATTCGTCATCAAACAAAAATTATGAATCCAAATAGTATAGATCTAAAAAAATGATTATTCAGGTAAAAAAGGGGATCTGTACAGGCAGTGTATTGATTCCATCTTCAAAAAGCGATGGACAACGTTCAATTCTTGCGGCTGCTTTAAATAGGGGGGTAACTAGAATGAAGAATATCGGAAGTAGTGCTGATGAATTAGCAATGCTTGAGAATATTAAATGTTTGGGAGCTTCTGTTAAGCAAATTTCTGATGTAGAAACAGAAATACGTGGAGTTCAGAATTTCCCAGATAGGTGTGAATTAAATGCCGGAGAGAGCGGTTTAGGTGTTCGTTTGATTACGAGTGTTTGTGCCGCACATGAAGGCATTTTTGAGATTACGGGAGAGGGATCATTGTTAACACGACCTCAAGATTTTTTTGAAAATCATTTAACAAAAATGGGAGTTCGTGTTCAATCATCACAAGGTTACTTACCCATTTCAATTCAAGGGAAATTGACAGGAGGGGAGCTAGAAATTGATGGGAGCGCATCTTCTCAGTTTTTATCCGGTTTATTGATGGCACTTCCATTGGCAGAGAAGGACTCTGTGCTAAAGGCTCAAAGTTTAAAGAGTATTCCATACGTACAAATGACGTTAAATACACTAGCGAAATTTGGAATTGAAATTGAACAGGAGAATTATGAAGTTTTTAGAATAAAAGGAAAGCAAAATTATGATTGCCATGGGTATTCTGTTGAAAGTGATTGGAGTTCTGCGGGGTATTGGTTAGTAGCTAGTGCACTTGGACACCCTGTTTGTATTCAAGGATTGTCAATGGAAAGTTCGCAAGCAGATATTGCGTTATTGAAGGCTTTAGAGAATGCTAATTGCCGAATTACACATGATGTATCTGGAATTACAATTGATGGTCAAGAGCGTAAACCCTTTCAATTTGATGCTACGCATTGCCCAGATTTATTTCCTGCGCTGGTTGTGCTGGCTGCTTTTTGCGAAGGAAAAACGGAAATTCTAGGAGTACATCGCTTAAAAAATAAAGAAAGTGATCGTGGAGTTGTATTACAAAAGGAATTTGGTAAACTAGGACTATCCATAGATTTAGATGGAGATAGGATGACGATTCATGGAGGCGTGAAGCTAAAAACAGCGAAGACATACTCCCATAATGATCATCGAATTGCAATGTGTTTAGCTATTGCTGGAACTTTTATTGAGGAAGGAATTGAAATTTCTGGTGCTGAAGCA
This sequence comes from Crocinitomicaceae bacterium, assembly GCA_022448165.1. Classification (GTDB taxonomy): domain Bacteria; phylum Bacteroidota; class Bacteroidia; order Flavobacteriales_D; family Crocinitomicaceae; genus UBA4466. The sequence continues at coordinate 25,529 of JAKVAS010000031.1, forward strand.
GTGAAGAAGAGTTACCCTAGCTTTTGGGACCATTTGGAAGAATTGACTAAGGAATAATGATCAAGTTAACTTTGATTGCAACTGTGATTTGTTTTAACGCTCTGTTAGTGAGATGTTTGGAAGTGGGGCGTTATTGCGTTGTTTGGTGAATCGTATGGAATAAAACAGGAATAGGTGTTTTATTTAAAGATGTCTAGTTTTTAGGATAGAGTTTTCGGTTAGATTCTACTTGGAGCGAATCTTTTACTTATTCAAACTCCTCTGTCACAAATTCCCAATCTTTTACGGCTTCAAATCGAGTTTGTGCATCTTTATTTGACGGGTGTTGTAATAGTGATTCAACAGAAACAGTTGGTACTTCATTTACTAATAAGTCTTCTTTGATAAAGATAAAATTGAACCCTAATTCATTTGATCCAACCAAGCGATACCCTTTGTTTTTAGCAAGCTTCGTCATTGCAACAGGTGAAGCCCCATGATATGTCGGGTGTTTTCCTGGGTACATGTAATTTGGATCATAAGGAACAACAATGTCGTTCAAACCAAATTCATTGTGTGTTTCAATAATTACAACTTGCGGTTGAACGATTGTAATGGCCTTCCAAACCCAATAATCATTTCCATCAATATCAATAGATAGTAACCCGATTTCACCTTCGATACCGCCTTCTTTAATGAGTTGGTTAATGTTTTCAGCTTGGATAAAAGCTTTCTTAAAGATTGGTTGTCCAACATTGTTCGGATGTTTTTTGAAAAAATATCTTCCTCGAGAAAGTGCCTGATCATTTCCATCCATAAATAACCCGTTGAATCCATGGTTATAGTATAGATTCGCAGAATTACTATTGATACCATCGTCAGAACCAAATTCAATAAACGTCTTATTCGTCATACCGAGAAGTGAAAATAAATACAGCAATTTTCCGTCTTCTTCAAATTGAGAAAAAACCTTCAACCCGGTATTTTCAATCAAGGGAAGGTTTTGATCAGCTTGTAAGTCTTGATAATGTTGAACAAGTTGATTTTGCTTCTCTTTAACTGAAGGAACAAATCGTCCACGGATTTTAAAGTATTTAAGATACTTTTTTAGAATATGCTTTACTGTTCCATTCATCATCCTCAAATGTAGAAAATCTCCCATCAGAAGAAAACATTTCTCACAATTTTGTAACAAAAGAAAAGGGATCCGTTATCAATTAGAAATTAACAATAATTATTAAGAAATGAAGTTTACATTTATCCTAACCACTTTATCTCTGAGTGCAATATGTTTGAGTTTAGCACTTTCTCCCAAAAAAGCAGTGAAAAAAGGAACAAAAGCACTAAACGACTTTTGTGGCTATATTCCGAGTGGAAAGGTTGAAATTAACTCTGACACCATTTCTGTACAAGCATTTTATATGTCTAAAACAGAAATTACGAATCATCAATACAAAGAATTTTTAGCTGACTTATTGCACAAGGGAGAAATAAGTAAGTTTGAAAAGGCAAAAATAGATTCTATTAGGTGGAATGAATTTGTTCCAGCGGGAAATTCTTATTCAAAGTATTATCATTCTCATCCCGCTTATGATTTATACCCTGTAGTAAATATTTCAAAAGAAGGAGCTGAACTTTTTTGCGATTGGTTGTCAGCGAAATATGATAGCTTGTTTGAGGACACGCATTCTTTAAAGTTCAGAGTCCCGACGCGTGCTGAATGGTTAAAGGCTGCGAATGGTGAAAGTTTAAGCAAACTTTATAGCTGGGGAGGTCCGTTAACTAGAAATGCTAAAGGATCTTTGTTAGCTAATTTTCTTAGGGTTGGAGCAGAAAATGTTACTAGAAATGAAAGTACGGGACAATTGGAGGTTGTGACACCAATTGTTTTGCCTGGAATTGCTAATTCTGAGGCTGATGTTCTTGCTCCAGCGACTTCATATTTCCCTAATGATTTTGGAATATTTAATTTGAATGGAAACGCATCTGAAATGATTTCAGACGGAGATTTTGCTGTTGGTGGAGATTGGAAATCTCCAGGATATGACATCAGAAATATTAGTATAAAACCTACCAGTGGTCCATCTCCTGTAACAGGATTTAGAGTGGTTGCTACATATATAGCACCGAAAAATATTTAGTGAAAGCTAAATACTGATTGTTTAACGACAATCAACCTGGTTTCAAAAAGGGACAAATCCATCAATTTGTCCCTTTCTGCTATCTATAGATTTATTAATTCTATGTTATTAATGTAATATATTTACATGACCACTAACCTTGTGGCGTTTATCAGTCATTGTTTCTTTGAATTCAATGGTCCATGTGTAAACACCTTGTTGAACGGTTTTTCCTCCATAGGTTCCGTCCCATCCGTGTTCAGTATCTCTTGATTCGAAGATTACTTCTCCCCAACGATCGAAGATCAATAATCTAAAATCAAGCGGATCGAACCCTGAAGTAAATACAGGTTGGAAGGTTTGATTGAATTCATCGTCATCTGGAGTAAAGGCATTCGGAACGTAATACAATAGTACGTCCTGTACCTGAATTGTTCTTTGAGTAGAGTCTGTACAATTAAATTCACTCGTTGCATGAAGTGTTACCGTATAATGCGAGTTGGGAATATCTGGGAATAAGTGAATTGGATTTTCTAAAGTTCCCTGAGTACCATCGCCAAAGTCCCAAACAAAATTAGTTGCATTGATTGAATTATTGATACAATGAGCTTCTAAATCGTTTATATTAAGAATTTCAGGGTTTAGATTAAATGCAGCTAATGGGATTGGGTGTACATTAATATAGTTGGTATATGTTTCCGTTGAACTACATCCTACTGAATTAGTAACAAAAAGTGATACATCAAAACTACCTGAAGTTGTATATGTGTTGGATACAACACCACAACCTGTTGTTTGATTCCCATCTCCGAAATCCCAAATA
>JAKVAS010000032.1 GCA_022448165.1 Crocinitomicaceae bacterium
CCTACTGACCAGTTATCTGTTGGAGTTGCATTTCCTAAAGAAACATTAGATGCTGAACATGAATTTAAATCAGCACTTACCGAAACATCAGATGGACAAGTGATCACAGGAGGCTCTTGATCTGATTCATCAAGAATCGTGTACACAAACTGCCCGGTAGAAAGACAATCGGAACCAATTATCTCGACAGTATACTCCCCTGGCAAAAGCCCAGAAACATCCTCAGTAGTAGCTGTAAACCCATTTGGACCTACCCACTGATAAACAAAAGGACCTGTCCCACTGTTAACAGTTAAATCGATAGAACCAAGCTGATTGCAAAGCACATTTGTGATGACCGAAGTAACATCAAGATTTGAATTGGTACAATTAACACCTCCACCTTTTAGAAAAATACCAGAATCTAAAATAGAGTCACCTGCATCAGCAATTGCAATCTTTATATGATATGTTTGACATGGCTGAATAACTGCTTGAGCTGTTAAAAGCACCGTCCTTCCATCGTATTGAATTCCATTAGTCCCAGGAGGATTATCTACATAAAACGCTGGATTAGAGACACAATTCGGAGGATTATCAATCACATTATCAATTGAAACAGGCGTTGTTGTCCCTGGAACCAAAGCAATATTTGTAAGTGTAGAATATCCTGGCCCACTGATAAAAAAACCAAAGACATCATTAAATGAAGAACATCCATACTCCAAATACTCTTCTGATGCAAAAATATACTCAAGAGATAACTCCGTACAATTAGAAGTAATATCAAATTCAAGAACAGTTGCATCATAAGTTTGAAAGCCAGGGATCAGAGCATCTAAATCAGAATCTCCAGGCTGACCATTATTCCCTGTAATATCAGTGGCATTGTTAGGGCCAACGGCGTTATTTAGAGTTCCAGTAGTCAATAAGACCCCATCAGCAATAGGAAACCCAGAAACTCCTTGAGTAAAGGCCCCCGAAGAATTTGCTCCTCCGGTGAACTGAGCATTAGAAATCGTTACATTCGTACCTAAAAGAATTGTTGCCATATCATTAGCAGTCAACCCTCCAGATACATTTATATTCTGCGAATAAAGGTCTCCACACCAAAAAAAAGCACAGAAAAACGACAAAATGGCAACCCATTTTTTAATTAAAAATTTCATAAAAACTGTTTTAAGTTAAAAACTATTTATCAACCTGGGATCGAGAAAAGTACTCGTTCCAGTCTGTTACTGACCAATTTTCCGAAGTTGATTCATTCACGTCTAAACTCATTAAGACATAGTCTTTACTCTCAGCATTAAACTTAACATACTCCAATCCCAAGAGACTGAAATAATCTTTCGCTTCACTGAGACTATTAAATCCCAAATGGGTTACACATACCCTGTATGTCTTCTCCACTTTACTACCCCTAATGTATAAACGGTTACCCCCATCAATTCTCGCTATTGGTAAATCAGCCGCAGAAACTGATACGTTTTGAACAGATGGTGATTGTTGAGTCTGAGCAACTCCTTGAAAAGCAATCGCCATAAACAGAACACACGTGCTCCGCTTTATCATTTTAAAGACGCGACCAACGTCCATAATTCTAACACCTGAACTATTAGACAATAGTAGTTCAGAATATTCATCTTTCATTTGAATAATATTAAATTAAATTACGATAACTTCTTACTATAGTAGTAGCTAATATCAAGAAGCATGGATCCTGCTAATTGCATTTTTAATATATAAAAAAACGAAGAAAGAATCGTTTAGAAAACATGAAATTAAAAGCAATTCAGTAGCATAAAATAAAATTCAGGTATAAATACGTATTGACAAGTAAACACAAACAGTACAAACACCTGCCGTTTTATCATTTCCAATTCCAACTCACGTTAAATTGATCATAATTCAAAGCTTAATCATCAACTTCCATAGTTAAGAAAGCACACTAACAGATGAGCCTCCATATTTCTTTTGTACTTTTATTCTATGAATCGAAAGACTATCAATGCGGTAATAATATTAGGATTCCTCTCGTTAACGAGCATTCTGATTATACAGATGTTCTCCATCCGTAAAACCTTAGAAATCCAACAAAGAAACATCGCGATTCAACAACGTGAAGACAGTCTAAACATGGTTCATTTTACAGACCTTTCTTATATCTCTCTTAGAAACGTGCTACAGCGAATTCGTAAAGTAAACAAAGACAGTTCTGATGTTTTTCAAGCTGTGAAACAACTGGAAACAAACTATTTCAAAGTGGAGTTCAATACTGAGCTAAATGCATTTCAATTGCAATCATGGTTAACCCGTGAGTTCTATGACAGAAATCTTCATCATGGATTTCAGTTCGGCATTTACGACTGCTTTGACAGAACCATTACGTTCAGTGAGTTTATAGGATATTCAGGGACTGAATTCAAAACTGACACTACACGAAAAGTAACTACCCCTGTCATAGACTGGGATAATGACGGACACTATTTCACTGTGTACTTTCCGGATGCATACGAACAAACAAAGACACTTAAGCTTGAAGAATCATATTCTCCGTACACCTACCTAAGTATTATTGTGATTCTAGTGCTCTTATTTTTCGGATACACTATGACTGTGATTTTCCGTCAAAAACGACTCTCGGAGGTCAAAACAGACTTCATTAACAACATGACCCACGAACTAAAAACACCAATATCTACTATTGGACTGTCAGCCGAGATGATAATGCGTTCAGGCTTCGACAAAAATCCTGACAAGCTGCAACAATATGCTAGCATCATCTACAAGGAAAACAAAAGACTAGAACACCAAGTAGAACGCGTATTAAACGTAGCAAAATTAGACAAAGAAAAAATTAACCTGAAACGTGAACCTTTCGATATCCATGAATTAATCCAAGAAGCTAAAGACAACTTTGAGTTCAATCAACTAAAACAAGATGGTGAAATATCCCTTTCACTTAATGCTTCGATTAATGAAATAAATGTAGACCCTGTCCACATCTCAAATGTCGTTTACAATCTAATTGATAATGCGATCAAATACTGTAGTAAGACTCCAAACATTTCCATTTCTACACAGACGGAGAAAAAGGAAATCTTATTAGAAGTTGAAGATAACGGAATTGGAATCAAACGCGAAAACCTAAGAATGATATTCGACAAATTCTACAGAGTACCTACTGGAAACCTTCACGATGTAAAAGGTTTTGGCCTTGGTCTTTACTACGTAAAACTAATCATAGAGGAGCATGGAGGCAGCATTTCTGTAAAAAGCACTTTTGGAAAAGGGACTACTTTTTCCGTTCGACTTCCAAACACCTAATTACTTTTTAGTCTTTTTTAATTCAGTAACGGGTTGTGGGTACATTCCATCCCTCGAAATTCGTTTCCCTCTAAAATAAACTAAAATACGCTCATTGGCAAGCTGTCCATCAATCTCAGCATCCAACAGATAATACTTTTGAGCCTTAAACATAACCGTATATGTTCCAACCAACTTTCGATCACCAATCGTAATATAAATCTGCTCCTTATCAATCAAAACAACAATCGGAGTTTCACCAATATCAATCAATTCTATTCCTGAATTCATCTGATAGCCAGCTACCATCCCCTTATATTTCCCGAAATACTTACGTTTCAATTTAATCTCCTTTTGGGCTGATAACATCAGTGGAAAAACGATCAATAAAAACAAGAGTAATCTTCTCATAGAAACGAAAGTACAAAAAATTCAATCACTGCTTAAGCAAACCTTTTTTCCACCATTCAAATCAGTTACGAACATTCCCTTTTACTTTCCTATCAAAAACGGTACTTTCGAAGTTAGAACGAATCATGGGAAACAGATGAAACAATATCACGACTTACTTCAACACATTTTGGACGAAGGTGCGAAAAAAGAAGATCGCACAGGAACTGGAACGATTTCTGTATTTGGATATCAAATGCGATTTGATTTATCTGAAGGTTTTCCATGCGTAACAACCAAAAAATTACACTTGCGTTCAATCATTCATGAGCTACTTTGGTTCCTTCAAGGAAACACAAACATTGCTTATTTAAAAGAAAACAAGGTTTCTATTTGGGATGATTGGGCAGATGAAAAAGGTAATCTCGGTCCTGTATATGGACATCAATGGAGGAGTTGGCCTGACGGCAACGGTGGAACGATTGATCAAATCACAAAATTGGTAGACCAATTGAAGAACAACCCAGACTCACGTAGACATATCGTTTCCGCTTGGAATGTAGCAGATGTAGACAACATGGCTTTACCTCCTTGTCATACTTTGTTTCAATTTTATGTTGCTGATGGAAAATTAAGCTGCCAGTTATATCAACGTAGCGCAGATACGTTCTTAGGTGTTCCTTTCAACATTGCATCCTATGCTTTGTTAACGATGATGTTAGCACAGGTATGTGATTTAGAACCTGGAGATTTTATTCATACCTTCGGTGATGCACACATTTACAGCAATCACTTAGAACAGGTAAACTTGCAATTGAGTCGTGACTGCAGAGCGTTACCTACCATGAAAATCAATCCTGATGTTAAGGATATATTTGCATTCACCTATGAAGATTTTGAACTTACAAATTATGATCCACACCCGCACATTAAAGGAGCTGTGGCTGTTTAGCCTTTGCTTTCTTACAACCATTGCTTTTGGACAAAAAGAAGAAGTATCTTTCCTTTTTGTTGGAGACGTAATGCAACATGACGGACAAATTGATGCTGCATTTAACAAAAAAACAGCTTCTTATGAATACGATGATGGCTTCAAGTTTGTGAAACCTATTATCGAATCGTATGATATTCGTATCGCCAATTTAGAAGTGACACATGCTGGAAAACCTTACAAAGGATATCCTCAATTTTCTGCGCCTGATGAATTATCCAAGACATTGGTAAATGCTGGATTCAATGTGATTCTAACCTCTAACAATCACTCATGTGACGGGAGAGCAAAAGGAGTTATCCGTACATTAGATGTACTGGATGAATTAGGCGTAAAACACACAGGGACTTTTCGAAATCAAGCAGAAAGAGATGAAAATTACCCATTGATGCTTGAAGAAAACGGGATGAAAGTCGCGGTGTTAAATTATACGTATGGCACCAACGGTCTATCCGTTGCCCCTCCTTTAATCGTGAACTACATTGACAGCACACTGATCAAAAAAGACATCGCGAGAGCACAAGAACTTAACGCAGATTACATCATCTGTACAATGCACTGGGGAACAGAATACAAACCACTTCCGAATAAGTATCAAAAAACCTATGAACAGATATGCTACCGAGCAGGAGCAGATATGGTAATCGGAGGCCACCCACACGTTGTACAACCTGTTGAAAAGAAAACGATCGACAACGAAGAGAAGTTAACTACATGGTCTCTCGGAAACTATGTTTCTAACATGAAGATCCGCTATACACGCGGAGGTGTGATGATTGGTGCAACTGTTGAAAAAGAAGCAGACAAAACAACGCTTAAAGATGTAGAACATCACTTAGTCTACGTACTAAAAAAGCAGGAAGGGCCAATTCGTCCATATTATATTTTACCCGATTTCAACTACAACAAATATCGCCCTGGATTTATTTCAAGCGCTGAAACGGTAAAAATGAATCAATTTTTCGCAGATAGTCGTAAACTTTTCTCACAATACAACAAAGGTGAAATTCTTGAAGCGCGAATTGACGAAACTTCAGAAGTCGGCCACCGATACAAGCAATATTTAACGGAATATTTTAGCGTACGTGTCACACAAGATGGTGCCAAATGGATGGACAGTGAAATCCTCGGACATTATTTTCATAAGACCGTAGATCGCGCAGGAAACGTTCTTTACCTATCTGGATTTTACGCGGATCAAAAAATGGCAGCTGGACACTTACGCTTTTTATCCGATTGCGGAATTATTGAACCTCAATTAGTAAAAGTAAGTCCTACCTTAATTTCGACAGTAGAATGAAAACATCCTTAATTGTTGCCATGGACCTTGATCGTGGAATAGGAAAAGACAATGACCTTATGTGGCATTTACCTGCTGACATGAAGTTTTTCAAAGAAACGACCTCCGGACATGTTGTAGTCATGGGAAGAAAAAATTTCGAGTCGATTCCTGAAAAATACAGACCATTACCAAACCGAGAGAATGCCATTCTCACGAGAAACAAAGGGTTCGAAGCAGGAGAATGTAATATTTTCCATTCATTAGAAGATTGTTTGTCTTACTACAAAAAAGAGACGGAACGCACGGTCTTTATTATTGGAGGAGGAGAAATTTACAAGCAAGCAATGGAGGCAAACGCAATCGATGAGATGTTGATTACACATGTAAACCATTCCTATGGCGCCGACACCTTTTTCCCTTCTTTTGATTTAACAAAATGGAACGTCGAAACACTCTTTGCGCAAGAGAAAAACGAACGACATAACGCAAGTTTTTCAATCGTCAAATACACCAAAAAGTAAGAATTTAAGCATGATAGTCTGTATCGCAGAGAAACCAAGCGTAGCAAAAGATATCGCAGAAATCATCGGCGCCAAACAAAGGAACGATGGCTACTACGAGGGAAATGGCTATCAGGTAACCTGGACTTTTGGACATCTCTGCACATTAAAAGAACCGCACGACTACAACGAAAACTGGAAATACTGGAAACTTGAAGACCTTCCAATTGCCCCTGCCAATTTCGGTATAAAATTAATTGAAAATCAAGGTGTTGAAAAACAATTCAATACAATTGCCAGGCTCGTACAAAACTGTGATCAAGTCATAAACTGCGGTGATGCCGGGCAAGAAGGGGAACTCATTCAACGATGGGTTCTATTAAAGGCGAAATGCAATGTCCCGATTAAACGACTCTGGATCTCTTCTCTAACAGAAGAGGCCATAAAAGAGGGGTTTGAAAAGCTATATGAATCGAGCAAGTATGACAACCTCTATGCAGCTGGAAGTGCTAGAGCAATTGGTGATTGGATGCTCGGGATCAACGGAACTCGACTATTCACAAAGAAATTTGGCCAGGGAAAATCGACACTTTCAATTGGACGAGTGCAAACCCCAACACTTGCAATGATCGTTGCACGCCAAAAAGAAATAGACGCGTTCATTGTACAAGATTACTGGGAACTAAAAACAAAATATAAAGATCAAGAATTCCATTGCCAGATTGATCGTTTAAAAACGGAAGATCGCGCAACCAAAGGACTAGACTATCTTAAAGAAAAAGAATTTGAAATAACCTCTTTCGAGCAAAAAGAAGGAAAAGAAGGAAACCCTAGACTTTACGATCTTACGTCATTACAAGTAGACGGAAACAAGAAATTTGGATTTTCTGCGGATGAAACATTAAAATACATCCAAAGTTTATATGAGAAGAAATTGGTGACCTATCCAAGGGTAGATACCACTTATCTATCAGAAGATATTCATCCAAAAATTCCGAACATCTTAAAAGGAATGAAACACTACTCCCGCTTCACGGAGCCACTGCTTTCAGCTCCTATACCAATGACCAAAACCGTCTTTAACGACAAGAAAGTAACGGATCACCATGCCATCATCCCTACCGGAGTATTGCCATCAGGAATCACTCCTGACGAGCAAAAGATCTATGACTTAATTTGCAGACGTTTTATTGCTGTTTTCTACCCTCCCTGCATTGTCTCCAACACAACTGTACTTGGAAAAGTTGGTGATCTTGAATTCAAAGCGACAGGAAAACAAATCCTAAAACCAGGTTGGAAAGTTCTGTATACGAATGAAAAGAAGGCTAAATCAAGTAATGAGGAAGCAATCATGCCTCATTTTGAAAAAGGAGAGAAAGGACCTCACGAACCCTATATACACAAGGGAAAAACATCACCTCCTAAACATTACACAGAAGCAACACTACTTCGATCAATGGAATCTGCTGGAAAACAAGTTGATGATGAAGAGATGCGTGAAATAATGAAAGACAATGGCATTGGACGTCCATCTACGCGAGCAAATATTATCGAAACCTTATTCAGGCGAAAATATATTGCGAAGAAACGTAAAAACATCATTGCGACTCCAACAGGAATAGCTTTAATTGACACAATTCAAAATGAGCTATTAAAAAGTGCTGAACTAACGGGTAACTGGGAGCGTAAGCTACGCTTAATCGAAAAAGGCGAATATGAACCAGACGTTTTCAAGCAAGAACTATACAAAATGGTGCGAGAACTTACAGATGACGTAATTTTCAACACTCCTACAAACATTCGATTCTTTGAGCAATCGGAGAAACCTGCGTCAAAAAAACGTGTTAAACAAGCAATTAATTTTAACGAGATTAATTGTCCTAAATGTAAATCCGCCAAACTAATAAAGGGAAAGACAGCAACAGGCTGTTCCAATTTCAAAGTCTGTGGATTCAAAGTCCCATTTGAATTAATGGGTAAAAAACTAACTGACAAACAACTTCAAGACCTTCTGTCTAAAAGTAAAACAGGAGTAATTAAAGGTATTATTGAACCAGGTTCAGGGCAAAAAATTGGAGGGAAATTTATTCTTGACGACAACTTCAATATTCAATTCGAAAAACACTAATACTACAACCGCTGTCGATACAACTTGTTCAAATTAGATTGAAAGTTTGGACGGACTGCATAATAAGCATACCCATTATAAACCATCACTTTTTTCAATACTTGATTCTTTTCTAAATCAACCTCTCTTTCAGGTAAAAAAGTATGTGCATTCAACAATACATACTTTCTTTTCGCACCATCCACATTTGCGGCATAAAAATCATCTCGTCCCTTATCTTGAAGTAACTCCTTTCCCCACTCCTCATTTAAGTGATGCACAATAGGAACAGAATCAATCAAATTCCCAACAGAGTCTATTCTCACCACCCAATCATTAAGATGGTCAAAAATATAAGTAGTGTCATTCTGCATAAACAATGGATGATATTCATTCCCTTCTAATACTGTCTCAAAATAAAAAACACGTTCAGCCTTATCACGCATTTCTAACAAATCAGATATTGAAATCTCCCCCATTCTATCCTTTGAGCTGTATCCCTCTCTCTTAATATTCTCAGCCTCCAAATTCACATCGGCTATCTGAAGAGAATCACCGACCTTATAAACAATAGATTCATTATCTGATTCTTTTTTCAAACTAGTATACGTAACTTCCTTGCCGTGTGAAGAAAATGACTTAAGCAAGTAATGATGTGAATTACTTCCTACACACTTCTCAAAAAAACTCATATCATCTAACAATATAGATTCTTTGGACAACGTGACTTCATTATTATGAACTACAATTTCACACATATAATCTTTTGTAACTGCATATAATTTCCCAAGACAGTCCTCATAAATACGGTTTGGCTTAACATCTAATGATATCTTATTAAGCACATCCAACCTTTCATTCAATAAGACTAATTGATACTTCTTGAACTGCTTTAACAATAAGACCTTCTTTCCTTCTCCAATATAAAAATCAACAATAAAAGATTTCGAATCTTCAAAAATCATCTCCTCTTTTTCAAACGAAACAGAGACCCCCTCAATTTCTTGAGTGCGCATAACAGTAGTATCCTGACAAATAGCACAATGACTCCAAAACAGAAATAAAACAACAGATAATCGATAAATAATTGAAGTGGCCATAATAATAGTAGTGTTTGTCAAAAAATACATAATTAAAATTCGATCACCGAATCATCTAAACAATTATTGACGGAAAAGCACCCCTCATTGATTATTCGCGCCTTTTACTCATGTAAAATACATTTCTATTCACACTCATGCAGAAGGAGCGTATTGTGATTTCGACTTTTGGATCGAAGAAATAGAACGTGTATGATACTGCAGGAACAAAAGTGGGAGAAAATTTAATCTGCCTCCAACAAGACAGCTGCGTAATCCTGGGAAATTGAACTTCTAAACACTCCACAAGAACGAGTTAAAATTATTTCAATAAAACCAACAATTCATGGAATCAAGTTTGGATCAACAATCAGAGTGGATCCCTCGCATTAAAAGGAAACAAAACAGGTTCCGCCTTAACCATGAAAAGCGCTTTAGTTCCAGGACAACAAATTGACTTTTATTACAACCAAATGAGATGGACACCGAACAATGATGGTTCCGTAACCCAAACTTGGGAAGTTACTCTAAAGATGATAAGTTATTGGCAGCGCTTTCCCGAGGAATTTACAGAAGAAAATCTTAGATCAATTACCAAAAAATAAACAAACTATCTCTTTCGGCCTTCGGAGGCTTTACAGAAATAGAATCTAACATTGGAAATATCTTATCGTAACTTTCTACCTCTTCCTCCTTACCATTGACCTCCTGACGATTAACACCCCTAACTACCTGTCTTATATTCAAATAAGCCACAGAACTACGTAGAAAATTCCCAGATCTCATTACATGTTGCGAGTACTTTCCCATACAAACAGGAACATCAACACTTTCAAAAGAAGAATTCTTCATTCCGATTACCATTGTTTCCATCTCGACTATTTCATTCTTAAGCCTTCCTTCTGAATTCCCCCCTTTATGTGTCCCTTTCCAATTAATTGCAACAAATCCAGTAATAATTAGTGTTACTGAAATCCCCAATCCAATCAACCATGCTTTTAGCGAAGCATTCCCACCCACTCCTCCTCCCCCAGCCCCATCAGAAACAGGAATCTCTGCATCTAACTGTTTAGATAATTTCTCCCACCCTTTTGGATTGTAATCAACAGGAATATCAGAAACTGCCTTCAATACTTGCTTTTCAAACAAATTTATATCTCCCTCAAACTCTTTCATGCCAATTCCTTTTCAATAATCCATTTCTTCATTTTCTTTCGTGCAGTATGTAAATTCCATTTAGAATTAGCCACAGTAACATTCAACATGCTGCTAATTTCCTTATGTGAGTACCCCTCAATAATTGACAAATTAAATACTGCCTTTTCTAATTCAGAAAGACTGTCCAATAACTTCAAAATATAACCAGGGTCTTCCTCCATCCAATTCTCCCTAGAATTTCCTTCAGGTAAATTAGCAAATGTTATATGCTTCTCGTTAAACGATTTTCGACTTCGTATAAAATCAATCGATTCATGAACAACAATTCGCCTAATCCATCCTCCAAAGTTTTCGTGAGTCCCTTCAAATTCCGCAATTTTCTTAAACACCTTCAGCATAGACTTATTCAAAACGTCCTCCGCATCAGATTGATTCACAACATACAGAAGTGCAACCTGCATGAGGTCAGCATAGAGCAATTTATACAATTGCTCTTGTGCCAATCTATTGTTTTGCCTACAACCATTTACTATTGCCGATGTCACCTTCATTCTTTTAAAAGAATAATGTTGCTTTTAATGAAACATTTGAGATTCTTCTCTTTTGCAAGAAATCATCATTCGACTGTCTTAACTTATTTCCTCCCATGTATTGATACCCAAGATCTATAATCACCCCCGTATTTTTTGTAAAGTTAAACCGATAGCCAATATTCGGATTAAAGTAAAGTCCATTTGAAACATAGGTAGGCACTCCCTCTTCAACCGTTTTGGAATCTAAGTAAATATTATATCCTGCGGAGAGCGATAACAATAAAGACGTTCTTCCATTATTTGATTCCTGTAAGACATATTTAAATTCTCCTAAAATTGGAATTGAATTATACAAACTGATTCCGTCTGCTCCATTATATCGAGCACTAAACCCCACTTGAATTCTTGGTGAAACGACTCTCATTAACCCAAACCCCATTCCAATGTTCGCCCAATCCCCTCCACTTAGAGACCCAATTAGATTCAAATAATATTCACGATCATTGAAAGACGGCGCAACTAAAGGCGCTTCAACAATCTCATCCTTTCTTGAATTCGATGCAGCTACCCCAGCAATAGGAGTCTTTTTTAAAGCCTGAACATCTTTATACGAAATTGTCAACGTATCGTTAGAAGGTACTTGCCATAGCCTCAAAAAACTTCCGGGGCGTTGTTCTATAATTGTCCCTTGATGTTCTGTTCCATTTTTTAGCTCAATTATATCTGGTCCTTCTGTTTGAGCAAACACCAGGGAATTGCATAACATGGATAACACGCCAATACTTAAACTCATTGTCATCTTTCTATTTAATCTCTTTTTCATAATGTCTGATTTCAATTTTTAACTTCAGTTTTCATTGAACGTTCCCCCCATTGACGAGACCAAACCTAATTCGGATAGAAAAAGTACCTTTTTTTTAAAAAAAATTATTTTCAACGTCCAATTTTATACTTTTTTAATCGTAAAAACTGAACAAGCGTTACTTTCCTAACTACTACTTCTCGCAGAATTACTACTTTTGCATCTTACGTAAGACTATGGCAGATACTCGATATAATCTTCGTGGCGTTTCAGCAGGGAAAGAAGACGTTCACAATGCAATCAAAAATGTAGACAAAGGACTATTTCCAAAGGCCTTTTGTAAAATTGTACCCGATCATTTAACTGGTGATGAAGACCACTGTGTTGTGATGCATGCAGATGGTGCAGGTACAAAATCGTCCTTGGCGTACATGTACTGGAAAGAAACAGGAGACCTTTCAGTTTGGAAAGGAATTGCTCAAGATGCATTAATCATGAATATTGATGATTTATTATGTGTTGGAGCCACAGACAATATCTTATTATCTTCCACTATAGGGCGAAATAAAAATTTAATTCCTGGCGAAGTCATCTCTTCCATCATCAATGGTACTGAAGAACTTTTAGAAGACCTGCGTAGCCAAGGCATTGGAATCCACTCTACAGGAGGGGAAACAGCAGATGTTGGAGACCTTGTTAGAACAATGATTGTTGACTCAACAGTTGTCTGTAGAATGAAACGAGAAGATGTCATTTCTAATCACACAATTCAAGGGGGTGATGTTATTATTGGTTTATCTTCATTCGGACAAGCAACTTACGAAACGGAATACAATGGAGGAATGGGAAGTAACGGTTTAACATCCGCTCGCCATGATGTATTCGGAAAAGAGCTTATGGAAAAATATCCGGAAAGCTTTGACCCATCAGTTCCTTCCGACCTTGTCTATTCAGGTTCAAAATCTTTAACTGAAGATGTTGGAGCCCCAATTGATGCCGGAAAACTGGTACTATCTCCAACAAGAACTTATGCGCCAATCATAAAGAAAATACTAGACCATCACCGATCAGACATACACGGAATGGTTCACTGTTCTGGAGGAGCACAAACTAAAGTGCTGCACTTCGTGGATGATGTTCATGTTATTAAAGACAACCTATTTGAAATCCCACCATTATTCGAATTGATTCAAAAAGAATCAGGGACAGAATGGAAAGAAATGTACAAAGTCTTCAACATGGGACATCGTATGGAAATTTACGTCCCTCAAGAGGTTGCGGAAGATATTATTACTATTTCAAAATCGTTCAATGTTGACGCAAAAATCGTAGGGCGTGTAGAAAGTAATAAAGGCAAAAAATTAACCATTCGTTCACCTTATGGTGAATTCAATTACGAATAATCCATGAGCGATTTATTACAAAAATTAGAAGGAATACACTACCGTTTCATAGAAGTAGGCACATTAATTGTCGATCCAGACATAATTGCGGATATGAAACGATACGTGAAGCTTAACAAGGAGTACAAAGAACTTGAAGAGCTTGAAAAAGTATATGTAGAGTATAAAAACCTTGTAGAGAATCTTGCTAGTTCAAAAGAACTTCTAGAAATGGAAGATGATCCAGAAATGCGTGAAATGGCAAAGATGGAAATCGATGAATTAGAAAAGAAAAGACCTATAATGGAAGAAGACATCAAGATGATGTTAATTCCTAAAGATCCTGAAGACGAAAAGAATGCCATCATGGAATTTCGTGCAGGAACAGGGGGAGATGAAGCCTGTATATTTGTTGAGGACTGTTTCAGGATGTACACTATGTATTTCAAAGAAAGAGGATGGTCATATGAAGTGATTAACTCCAATGAAGGAGGAACAAAGGGATACAAGGAAATCAGTATTAATATTGATGCTCCTGCCGCATATGGTGTTCTAAAATTCGAATCAGGAGTGCATCGTGTTCAACGCGTTCCAGAAACAGAATCACAAGGACGCGTACACACTTCTGCTATTACTATTGCAGTCCTTCCTGAGGCTGAAGATGTAGATTTCGAATTAAAAATGTCTGATGTAAGACGAGACACCTACCGTGCATCTGGTGCAGGAGGTCAGCACGTAAACAAAACAGAATCTGCCATTAGATTAACACACATTCCTACAGGAGTTGTTGCGGAGTGTCAAGATGGTAGATCTCAGCATAAAAATCTTGAAAAGGCTACTTCAATGCTGCGTTCTCGCTTATACCAAATTGAATTGGATAAACTACAATCAGAACGTGCAGAACATCGTAAATCCTTAGTTTCAACGGGAGACCGATCAGCAAAAATTCGGACATACAACTACCCTCAAGGAAGAATTACCGATCACAGAATCAATAAAACAATATACAACCTTGCTGCTTTCATGAATGGAGATATTCAAGAAATAATTGATGCCTTAAAAATGGCTGAGAACGCGGAAAAACTCAAGGGAGAAGAGGGATAACTTCTGAGAAGTCGCAGAAAAGATTTGTTTAATTTAGAAATTAATAAGAAAGAATCATTTCGACATTCCTCGAGACAAGTTTAGATAACAAAAAAAGCAACATGACAAGATCAGAACTCATCGCACAAATCCGAATTAAGCGCTCTTTTTTATGCGTTGGATTAGATACTGATTTATCAAAAATCCCGTCTCATCTATTAGAGACGGAAGATCCTATTTTTGAATTTAACAAAGCAATTATTGATGCAACAAAAGACTATTGTGTTGCATATAAGCCTAACGTTGCTTTTTATGAATGTCACGGACCAAAAGGATGGGAATCATTAAAAAAAACGATAGACTACATACCCAATAACATCTTAACCATTGCTGATGCTAAACGAGGAGATATTGGAAATACTTCCAAGTATTATGCAAACACTTTCTTCGACTATCTTAATGCTGATTCAGTAACTATCGCACCATACATGGGTGAAGATAGCATTACTCCTTTTTTCGAACATGAAAATAAATGGGTAATACTACTCGCTCTAACATCCAATAAAGGAGCATTAGACTTCCAATTCATTGCTGACGGAAATAACGAAGAACTTTACAAAAAAGTGCTTCGTAAATCTCAAGAATGGGGCTCTGATGAAAACTTAATGTATGTTGTAGGTGCAACTCGAGCGGAAGGGATTGGTGAGGTTCGAAAACTGGTTCCCAACCACTTTTTCCTCGTACCAGGAGTAGGTGCTCAAGGTGGATCATTAGAAGATGTTGCCAACTATGGATGGAATAACGATTGCGGACTTCTTGTTAACTCTTCCCGAGGAATCATCTACGCATCTAACGATATTAATTTTGCCGAGGCAGCGGCAAACTCTGCTAAGGCGCTTCAAACCCAAATGGCAAACATACTGGACAGCAAAAACTTTTAAAAATCTACGGGTAAATTGATTAAAGCCTTGATTTTCAATCATTCTTTTATTATTTTGCAACATCAACAACCCGTATAGATTGAAGAAATCGAAATACTTCCTGGCGAGTATTATATCCTTTTTACTATTAGTAAATGGTGTATTTCTCTTTTCATCAAATGTTAGAAGAATGGCATCAAAACCAACCTTAATCATTGCCTCTTCCGCTGTTATCATCTCTATTTTCACTTTTTTAATCCTTTACAAACAGCGCAATAAATCAAGAGAACAAGAAACATAAATTCATTTTTTTATAATATCAGTATGATTCTTCGCGCTTTTTGGCATTACTATTGCGAACACAAATGCTTTGAGTGCTCACATTTTATAGTACCTTTGTGCACCAATTTTTTAAGTAGAACAAGACTATATGTGGCAGTACATTGCTAACTTAATATTGCGAAATCGCTTTGTAATCATCGGATTACTAATGCTAGCGACTGTATTCCTCGGATACCAAGCAGTTACAGGATTAAAACTAGACAATCGTTATGGAATTCTTCTTCCTAAGAACGCTGAAGCGGGCATTGATTATGAGCGCTTCAAAGATATTTTTGGCGAAGATGGAGGTGTTTTGGTTCTTGGTGTCCAAACAGACTCACTCTATACCGAACAAAACTTTCTAAAATGGAAAGAACTAGGAGATTCTATTTTAAAACTGGATGGTGTAGAATCTGTTATTTCTGAAGCCAAACTTTTCACTATTTACAATGATATTGAAAAGAAAAAATTTGGGTCCCACCTTGTTTTTTCAGACACTGAATTTGTTGAAAAATCAATTGATTCGATAGAACGAGAAATTAAGAATAATCCACTGTACAAAGATCTACTTTACAACGACAACAATGTTTCGTTAATGATGATAGACGTCAATGCCGACTTTCTTTTAGATCAAAAGAAAGCTAATGTGGTATTAGACATTGAATCCCTTGCGGATACCTATGCTCCTTATTTCGGTCGAGCACATTACGCAGGTCTTCCTCATTTACGCGTAGTTATAGGAAAACGAGTTGTTAAAGAGATGTACATCTTCGTAGCAATTCTGATCCTCGTAACTTCTCTTTTACTTTATCTCTTCTTTAGATCCCTTCGTGTTGTATTTATCTGTATGACTGTAGTGGCAGTAGCGGTAATCTGGTCAATGGGAATGATCGCATTGTTTGGTTTCAGTCTTACAATTGTAATGGCATTGATTCCACCATTAATGATTGTTATCGGAATTCCAAACTGTATTTTCTTAATGACGAAATATCATCAAGAAGTAAAAGAACATGGTAACAAAATCTTAGCCCTTACTCGAGTAATTAAGAAAATTGGAACAGCAACATTTCTTACCAACTTTACTACATCACTTGGATTTTTAACTTTCGTTACTACGAACTCGCCTAAGTTGATGCAATTTGGCGTAAGTGCATCCGTAAACATTATTTTGGTTTTCGTACTCTCAATCTGTATTCTACCGATTGTTGTGTCCCTTTCAAAAACTCCAAAACATCGTCACTTAAAGCATTTAGACAGAAAACTAGCAATAGGATTATTGAATAACCTAGTAAATATCACATTAAACCATAGAAAATGGGTATACATTGTCACTGTTAGTGTTATTGTTCTAAGCATTATCGGATTAACGCGAATTGAAGCAACGGGAAACATTACCGGAGATCTTCCTGAAGGCCATCAAATATTAGAAGATGTGAACTTCATTCAAGACAACTTTGGTGGAGCTATTCCTTTCGAAATAATGGTGGATTACAAAGATCCAAGCCGACTAGCAAAACGAAATACCCTTGTTGCAATCGATAGCATTCAAAGAAAATATTCAAATGACAGTCTTTTCACAAAGCAAATGTCTTACGTTGATGTATTGAAAGCTGCGAATATGGCTTATCACCATAACGATCCAGAACAGTATAGACTTGTTACCAAAAAGAGAAAACTAGCTACTCTTAAGCGTTACATGGATAGCTCACTTATCACCAACTCATCGAATGTTGGAATTGCAATGAATGAACTTATTGATACAAGCAAACGCGTATTAAGAATTCGTTCTCAAATGCGAGATATTGGCTCCTATGAAGTGAGTGATAAGGTGGATACAATGTCTCATGAGATTGATGGAATATTAAATCCGAACAAATCTCATATTGAGGAACTCTTTGCAAAATATGAAAGAACGAAAAAAACACAATACGTTGATTCAATAGTAGAAAACTACAGTGCTATTGCCAATGAACTTGCTTCCAAATACTTCGAAACGGATGAAATGGAGGCCGCTTACGATCTTGATCCGTTTGCATTCTTAAAAAAACAATACAAGACAAAAAACTTTAATAATAAGCTCCGAGAAGCTATAGATCATGAGTACTTTGACTTTACACTTACAGGAACTTCCGTAGTTGCTTCAGAAGGAACTAAATATCTTGTAATCAACTTATTTACTAGTTTACTATTCGCAATCATTGCCATTGCAATTTTAATGGCAATTCTTTTTCGATCTTGGAGAATTGTAATCGTTTCTCTTATTCCAAATTTTATTCCTTTGTTATTTACAGCTGGCGTAATGGGATGGTTCGGAATCCCACTAAAGCCTTCTACATTACTTGTATTCAGTATTGCCTTTGGTATTTCCGTTGATGATACGATACACTATCTAGCCAAATATAGGCAAGAACTCAAAGCACAACAATGGGATCTTAAAAAATGTGTAATCATGGCTATTCGTGAAGCTGGACTTGGTATGTTCTATACATCTATCGTTTTGTTTTGTGGTTTCTCGATGTTCGTTTTCTCTCAATTTGGAGGAACGCAAGCACTTGGTCTTTTAGTATCTTTAACTCTTTTAGTTGCTATGGTGACAAATTTGGTTATTTTACCAAGTCTATTGTTGTCCTTAGAACGTCGACTCACAACAAAATCATTTGTTGAACCGTATTTTGAAGCATACAATGAAGAAAGTGATATCGACTGGGAAAACATTGATTTACAACCTGAGGTAAGTCGAGAAACTTCCTCTGAAACGAACCAATAATTATGAAAGGAATTATTTTAGCTGGAGGTTCTGGAACACGTCTTCACCCCTTGACCCTCGCGATGAGTAAACAAATGATGCCTGTCTATGACAAGCCTATGATTTATTACCCACTTTCTACGCTTATGAGCGCGGGAATTAAGGATATACTCATCATTTCTACACCTCATGATCTTCCTAATTTCAAGAAGCTACTTGGTGATGGTACAAAGCTCGGGTGCAATTTTGAATATGCTGAACAATCTGTACCTAACGGGCTCGCTCAAGCATTTGTAATAGGAAAAGAATTTATTGGCGATGATAAAGTTGCTCTTGTCTTAGGTGACAACATTTTTTATGGAGTCGGAATGGGTGACTTATTAAGTCAAAACACCAATCCTGAAGGAGGCGTTGTATATGCTTATCATGTAAGTGACCCTGAGCGTTATGGAGTAGTAGAATTCGATGATTCCATGAATGCGATCTCAATAGAAGAAAAGCCGGAAAACCCGAAATCCAAATTTGCTGTTCCTGGCCTATATTTCTATGATAATTCTGTCATTGAAATTGCGGAAAACTTAGAACCTTCTGCCCGTGGAGAATATGAAATCACCGATATAAATGCCGAATATTTACGCAGAGGTAAACTAAAAGTTGCGATTTTAAGTAGGGGCACCGCCTGGTTGGATACAGGAACCTTTCCTTCGCTCATGCAAGCCGGACAATTTGTTCAAGTAATTGAAGAGCGCCAAGGATTAAAAATTGGATGTATTGAAGAAATCGCTTATAGAAGTGGGTTCATCAATGCAGATCAACTTAAAGAACTAGCAACACCACTTCTTAAAAGTGGATATGGAAACTACTTGATGAATTTAATTTCTTAATGGAGGCACTGTCGAGTTACACGAAAATGATTGAGGCTGGTTTATCCACCTTAGATTTTCCCAAAACACCAGAACGTTTATATGATCCGTTACGTTACTTTCTTCAAATTGGAGGTAAACGTATACGTCCTGTCTTAACAATTCTTGGAGCAGAGCTCTTTGGAGCGGATTTTAAAATTGCCCTACCCCAGGCTCTAGCGATTGAAACATTTCACAATTTCACATTAATCCATGATGACATTATGGATGAAGCACCGTTACGAAGAAATCAAACTACGGTACATGAAAAGTGGAATCGTGATGTCGCTATTTTATCAGGGGATGTATTGTTAGTTAAAGCATACCAGTTATTAGCCCAAATAAATCCTAAACAGTTACCTGAGGCACTTGACTTGTTCAACAGAACAGCGGCAGAAGTTTGCGAAGGACAACAAATGGACATGGATTTTGAGGAACGCCAAGACGTTACAGTTCCCGAATACATTGAAATGATTCGTTTGAAAACATCCATATTACTCGGAGGTGCTCTAACAATGGGAGCCATTGTTGCAAACGCAAGTGCGGAAGACAAAAAACATATTTATGACTTTGGTCAATATATTGGTATTGCTTTTCAAATTCAAGATGATATTTTAGATCTCTACGCAGATCCAAAAAAATTCGGAAAACAAGTTGGAGGCGATGTAATTGCCAACAAAAAAACCTTGCTTCACTTAACAGCCATAGGTGCTTGTAGTAGTGAACAGTTAAGTGTATTAAAACAACTTCAATCGGAAAAGAACCTTGAGATTAAGATTGAAAAAACTCGCTCATTATTTGATCACTTAGGTGTAAAAGAAAGTTGCCGTATTCGCATGGATGAATATTATCAAAAGGCCCTTTTCTCTTTAGAAAAAGTTTCCGTTAATGAATCTAATAAGGTTGAATTAAGACATTTGGCAGCATATTTAATGGAACGTGAACTTTAAGACACCCCATCATTATTTTGTCCACGGCAACCATTAAATTAGAAGCACATATTTTAACTTACTGAAGTTCCCTTGCTTTTTAAGCATCAGATTATTTTTATCCTGAAGCTCCTTTCATAAAAAGAGCTTTTGATACCTGACAAAAATCACGAAAGCTCCCAGAATAAATGCGAGACAACGCTCTTAATATCTCACTAATTAAGTAAGTTCAATTCGTAATGACCAACCAATGCATGGCGTTCAAAGGACAACAACCAAACGTGAACCTTTCCTTCTTGATCCTTATGAATTAAAGGACCATCAATACCAACCTTATGACTATCCAACCACCTCCCATCTTGATCTAACAACACCCCAAAATACGGATTATCCATACTGCACAATGAGTCATGCTCTGTACATCCTTCATAAAACGGATGATTCCCAATTCCCATGGAAAACTGTTGTCCGGCATTAGCCTCATCTACCGACAATATTGGTAATGATTCAAAATCAATTCCACCGAATACGAAATAGGTTTGCTCTCCATTCTCGCGTTCAAAAACAAATCGTAACTCATCCGATTTCCGTTTGTCTCGTGTTACTGTCTTCAAATATTCCACAGACGTCAACTTTGTAAAACGACCCAACTCAGTAGTTCTAGGTTGTGCTCTATTATAAAACCCCGGAGGACTAAACGTTGCGAAAAGTGCCGAGTCTGTATGAAAATCAGACATTTTATCATACGATTCTGGATAAATCACCTCAATTTTCTTCTTTTTCCGTTCTCCCGTAAGGGGATACATTTCATCATCATGATTCACAAAAGAAACTTCTGATTTAGTAAGTTCGTTACGAATCAAATTGATATCTAACTTCTCACTTGGAGGATCTACCCAATTCTCTAAATATTTAGCATATTTTTCAAATTTTATGTCATTTCTTTCCTCATACAGTTGACGATATAACTCACGTGGAAAATCAAACCATCCATGATAAAAGGCTTTATTCTTCCCATCTTCTTCAGCATATAAGAAAAACTCCCACAAATAAGCATTCAGACAATTTCTGGCAATATCAACTCTTGTTACCAATTCTCCATTAACAACCAATTGTTTATGTGTAACAGCTACTAAGTCTTCTCCATCCCACTTAACCTGATTACGATTCCACTCTTGGTTTACAATTGAAACCAAAGACATATATTCATCCTCTCGTGCATACCTTGGAATCGTTGGCATAAATTCGCTTAAAGAAATATCCGATAAAATTACCGTATCATCCTTGGCATTTATTGGATAAGCAATAATGTCAAACAATTTACCCTTTCGTAGAAATTCAATTTTATCCATTTCCGTATCAACATATTTTGAATGCCGTACAAGAACATCAGGATTATCAGGATATTCACTGTCCGAAAGCTCAGTCAATTCAGCAACTGGTAATACATCACCCTTACTTGAAACCATCCCTACTTCCTCTTTAACTTCTTCCGAACATCTAACAAATAACAAGAATGCGGAAACAATAGCTATTAGTGCAAAAAATTTCATGATGTAAAGTTAAAAAAACGATTTCGATCATGGAGCTCACTAAGAAAAGTATATCTTTCTCCTTAAATTATTGTATTTGACCAACGAAGAATTCATAGCATTAGTCCATTCAGACAAGAAACAAGCCTTTCAAATCGTTGTGGATGAATTTGGTGAAAAAGTCTTTAATGTTTGTTCCTATCAACTCCGAAGCAAAGAAGATGCAGAAGATATAACCCAAGAATCGTTTACTGCAATCTATTTAGCAATTGATTCATTTGAAGGTAAATCGAAACTATCAACTTGGGTATATAGTATTGCTTTGAATAAATGTAAAGAATTCATTCGAAATAAAACTCGGAAAAAACGTTCAGGATTTCTAACGGTTTTAACTCGAGATGATTCACATATGGTTCCTACTCAAACAATCGATTTGTACACGCCAGAAACACAATTGGTAGATAAAGAGCGTCGAGAAATTTTTTTTACTGCTATTGATCAACTTGCAGACAACCAGCGACAGGCATATTTATTTTCTAAAATAGAAGGATATAGCTATACTGAAATTGCAGATATGATGAACCTTAGTGTATCTTCTATCGAATCATTATTATTTCGGGCGAAAAAGAGACTAAAACAACTATTAGGAGAATACTACGAAAAAAGTAAAGAGTAACCGCAAGTTTACTTTGTAATAGGCTACTTAATAAACGAATTAAAGAATAATGAAAAAAGAAGATTGGATATCAGATAAACTAAGTGTAAGTAACAGCATCACTCGAACTATACCTTCTGACGATTTCTTAGATCGGTTAAAAGCCATTCCTGAGAACATGCCAAATATCGAAAAAGTGCGTAAGCCGGTCATCTGGGCTGCTGCTGCTAGCATCACTATTTTACTAGCCCTAAATATCTTTTCATATCTCCAAGATCAGAATGATCCTGATACAACCCTAGGGGAAACTTATTTCTTACATACTCAAAAACTATAATTATGAGAACAGTAAAATTCTATAGACTTGTAATTGTATGTCTCATTATTATCAACCTGACCACCATTGGCTTTCTATTTTTCGGAAAAAGAGGACATCGACCTCCACACCCGGGACACTTGACGGAAATATTAGGGTTCAAAGGTGAAAAACTGAAAATGATCGAGGAACTTGAAAAAAAACACCATATCCGCAAAAGAGCCTTGATGAAAAAAAGTAAAAAACTTTACTCTTCTTTATATAAGACATTAGGAAATGGAGAAAAAGGAAAAACGATTCTAGACTCCTTAACAGTTAACAATGAAAAAATTGACTCAATGACTTACAGTTTCTTCAATACTATTGCTAAAAACTGTAATCAAGAACAATTAAGAGAACTCCATCACACTGTAGAAAAAAGTCTTGGTCATTTATGGAGTAAAAAAGCTCATTAATCATGTTAAACCGAATTCTGTTAATCTTATTGATAGTATCATCCTCATCATTGGTCGGACAAACAACATTGAAGTTTTCTACAAGTTGTAACACTTCTAATGATACCTCTTACGTCATCGATAAATTGCGGTTTTATGTATCAAACATTGCATTTGAGACAAAAACTGGAGAAACCATAAAAGATACTATTATCGCCTATTTAATTGATAAAGAAGATTCAAACAGCTTTACCATAGACTTTCCAACAATAAGTCGTAGTTCAATTCGAGCGGTTCATTTAACACTAGGTACAGATAGTTTAACTAATATTTCAGGTGTTTTAGATGGGGATCTTGATCCTATCAATGGCATGTATTGGTCTTGGAATACTGGATATATCAATTTCAAAATTGAAGGGAAAAGAAACATTCATTCCAAAACAACTTCATTTGAATACCATATTGGTGGCTATCTCACCCCGTTTCCCACCTCACGACAATTAGCATTTTCAACACTTGATTCAAGTGACTCAATTAATATTAACATCGATTTAAATTATTTATTCTCGCATTTCAACATGGATAAAAATCCTTCTGTTTTAATTCCCGGGAAATTATCCTCGGATTTATCGAAACTGATCCAACAATCATTTGTTCTTGAAAAATAAAATAATCTTCATTCTATTAACACTCACTTGTGCGCTCATTTGTTCGTTCACCTCTGAGCTATTTAGAACATCCATACAGTTTGAAGTTCCAAATAAATGGCCTAAACCTCACTATAATTTCAAGAAAAACCCATTAACCGAAGAAGGATTTCAATTAGGGCGTAGATTGTTTTATGATACAAAACTATCACGAGACAATACAATCTCTTGCTCCAGCTGTCATTTACAATATACCGGGTTTACGCATGTTGATCATTCCGTTAGTCATGGAATTGACGGACGAAAAGGAACTAGAAACGCCCCTGCATTAATCAATCTTGCTTGGAATACTTCGTTTCATTGGGCTGGTGGGGTAAATCACCTAGATGTACAACCCTTAAATCCAATTCAGGATAAAAATGAAATGGATCAAAAATTAGATAGTGTGTTATACTATCTTAATCAATCTCCCTCTTATAGGAAACAATTTTATATCGCTTTTGGTGATTCAATAATTTCAACTTCTGATTTATTACATGCAATCACTCAGTTTACAGTTTCTCTTGTTTCTTCAAACTCCAAATATGATGCATACGTAAATGGCACAACAAAATTTACGGAACAAGAAGAAAATGGTCTAGAACTTTTTAATGAACATTGTAATAGCTGTCATACGGCTCCATTATTTAATTCAAATAAATATAGAAGTAATGGACTTCCTATTAACTCAGCCTATCACGACCTTGGAAGGTATTCGATCACTAAAAACCCAAAAGATTCACTTTTATTCCGAGTCCCAACACTTCGTAATATTCAATACACAGAACCGTATATGCATGATGGAAGGTTCTCAAAATTACGAGATGTAATCAATTATTATTCAGACGGATTAAAACAAAACAGCCCGCACCTAAGTAAAGAACTTCGAAAGAAATTTACACTTTCGGGAAATCAGAAAAAAGATTTAATTGCCTTTCTATACACGCTTTCAGACAAAAAATTTCTGCGTAATAAGCGATATAGTTTTCCTCGATAGTTTTTTTTCATCGTACCGCAATTAGTTAGAAGAAAGGGCTACTCATTAAAAAAAACGATATGAAAAAGAAACTATTTGCATTTACGATGTTACTCTCCAGTGTAACATTTTCGCAAAGTCCAGTCATAACTTCTTGGCTACAAAACACTACAAATACAGGAAGCTATTATACTTCTGGAAATTCGACCGCCATCAACAATGGTATTCTATCAAACTGCCAAATAGTTGAATACTCAACAGATTGGGTATACATTTCAACTCATGGAATTCCAGCCTATCCGACAGGTCCTTTCTTAGATGGAAATCCAAGTCAAGCTGAAGATCAAGACGTAATATATCGATTCCCGATCACCCCAACTGAAAATGTAGGAACACTTACAGAAACAGGAATGGGAAATATTGGTGTATTTATCAATGGAACATCTGTTTTTAATTATGCAGACGGAGTTGCATGGAACACGACCACTGGATCGCTATGTGGAGGCCCAGGAAATCCACCTTGCCCAGGTGGAATGGGAGCAACTCAAGTATGGAACAGAGACGCAATTCCAGCAGAAATGGGAGGTTTTGATTGTTCAAAAGGGCATCCAGCAATGGGTAACTATCATCATCATCAAAACCCATCAGCTTTCAAGTTAGACTTAACGGTTCTTTCTACCGTATGTAATCTGTATGATGCGGAAGGGCTTTATGCAATTGACTCAATGAGTCACTCACCACTTATTGGATATGCTTATGACGGATTTCCTATCTATGGAGCATATGGATACAAAAACACAGATGGAACAGGTGGAATTGTTCGTATGAAATCCGGGTATGAATTAGCAATAGGATCTGATCGAGATACTTATCCAGACGGCACAGATGTAGATGATGGTCCAGCAGTAAACGCTACCTATTTTGCGGGTTATTTTAGAGAGGATTATCAATGGATGCCCCATGTTGGAGAAAGCGATTATTTAGATATTCACAATGGTCGAGTTTGTGTAACGCCAGAGTATCCGAATGGAATCTATTGTTACTTTGCTACTGTAGATGAAAACTGGAATTCTGCCTATCCCTATATGGTTGGCCCTACATTTTATGGAAATGTAGTAGCAAGTACAGTAAACAATATCACAGAATCCACCACAACTTACACGAGTACTACATCCCTAAGTGAAAAAGACATTCAGTCTATGTCGGTCTCAATATTACCTAATCCTGCCAGTGATTTAGTTGCAGTCCAAATTGGTGGATTGGTAACCGATGATTTACAAGTTGCATTGATGGATATTTCAGGAAAAATAATTTTAGAGACTACAATTCAAAAAGGAAGTACCATTGCGTATTTTGATGTAGCAACAATATATTCTGGCACCTATTTCATTCGTATATCAAATAAGAACGGCCAACGTTCAAAAAAGATTATTATTAAATAATAAGTAGATTATTCAATTCTTTAGAAAGAAAGTCTTGTAACCATAGCTACAAGACTTTCTTTAAGTTAAATGGAATACTTTACTCCTCCTGAAAGGGCATTGCCGTTAATTCACGCAGCGTATTTACTTTTCATTGGTTCTATTAGAATCTTCCACCTCTTGTTTTAAAGAGCGAGTGATTTAAATTAGTATATGATAATGAAAACTCCAATGAACCTCCTCGGTAAGCATTTCTTAAAGCAGAAAGGGTAACATCATATGAAACTCCAAACTGGAAACCTCTCCAATTTACCATAACCGAAGGAATAATAGCATCACTCATTCTCCCATATAAACCAACCCCCAAGAAAGCATCTTGGCTATTCCCAGTAATTTTCGTTGCATCTTCAAATCGATAACGTAACATCATACCAATTAATGTTTCATAGTGACCACCTTGTAAAAACTGAACAACCGACCCATCAATCGCGAAATCAGACCCAGGTATATCAGCAACAACCGCAGCATGCGCAACGAACTTCCTAAATAGCCGATCATCAGATACTCCATTCACATATTTAAGTTTTGGACGATTCAAATGAAAGCCCGCAACACCTAATTGCATTTTGAAATTATTGTTTCTAGCGAAGGTGCTTTTTCCTCCATCAAAGACATAATAAACGCCTCCGGAAGCATCCAAATAGGTGAACGAAGTCAGAGTATTCGCCTCTCCACTTATAATTGAAGGATCAAAAGTAGAACCATTCCATTGATTCATAAAAGTAACATTTGACAAATCAGCTTTTCGCTGCCCAAATCCTCCTTGAATCCCTGCCGACAATGTATGCGCCTCTCCCATCGGAATAACCCCACTCACGGTAACTGACCCTGATTGATTTCCAAATTTCGAATCACCACCGACATCATTAAAAAGTACTACTCCTACACCAAGATATGGAGCTAGGTATAAATCTTCTTTAAACAAATTCATATCCACGGCGATTGCAGTTGTCATGAATTGTGTTCCTCCACCCAGCCATTGATTTCTATGATTCATGATTGCTCTCTCCCAACCATCAAAAACCCCAGCTGCGGCTGGATTTATAAATAATGGTGTTTGCGCAATCTGTGCAAAATGTAGATCTTGTGCTCCCCCTGTCTGTAACACAATAAGTCCAACAATCGTTAATAACCTCTTCATATTACTTGATTAAAGTGATATTCCCCGACTTTATCTCCTCTGTTCCATCCTCATAAGTCACTTCAAGCATATAGGCATAAGCTCCCGCATTTAGTTTTTCTCCCTTATAAGTCCCATCCCATTTGAAATCTTCCTCACTTGAGACAAACATTCTGTTCCCCCAGCGATCATACACATGAAATTTAAAATTAGAGATATCTCTTCCTACAATAATAGAATATGTATCATGCAGCCCGTCACCATTTGGAGAGAAACCTGTTGGAACGTGAATTCCAGACTCTCCTCCCATACCTAAATCTAAATCCAAGATATGCTCACTTTCTGCATTAAAAATCTTACAAGATCCTCTAACTCCAGAATAGCC
>JAKVAS010000033.1 GCA_022448165.1 Crocinitomicaceae bacterium
GCACAAACTGGAACTCAAAACAATTGCTATTAAACAACAAGAAAAAACTCTTCTATACATAGTAACAATTGAATTATTCAACGATTAATCTTTCCGTTTTTTTGACTCCATTTAAATCAAAATGGCAGATGAAATAAACGCCCGCATTCAAATGATTTATATCCAACGAAGTTGTTGACTCAGGGCTTAATTTCTTTTGACAAACAAACTCCCCTGTAACATCCATGATTACAATGCTCTTCTCTTCAGAAGAAGGATTATGCAACTCAATCATTTCTCTTGCTGGATTTGGATAAAACGAAAATGATTCTTTTCCCTCGGTAATATCTATCCCTACACCGCCCTCATAATTCAAGAGAAACGAAACAGTATCTCCTCTATTTATATCATTAGAATCATATACGTATAACTCAACAAATCCTGTCCCATAATTTGGACCTGTTGTCACCATGAGCTTAAAGAACCCTTTCTCGCCATCTTGAGCCTCATTTAATAAAATTGTTCCCATTGTCCCTGTTGCCGGAATGGCAGGATAACACGCTCCATAATCACACATTGCATAACTCCATGATGAAGGAATGCTATTAGAAATCAACTCCCATTTAAATTGAATTTCTTCTGGATTGGGAGTTGTCATATAAATCGTGTATTCATGAAAATTCTCGTCTAGAATTTGATCTACTCGATGTTGAGTTGGCGTATACACAAGATTTTGCGACCATGACCCCGATGCGATTAACACAAAGAATAAAAAAGTACTTAAAGATAACTTCATCTGTTCCCGTTTTAAATTATTTATCCCTGTGGGATAATTATTGGATTACAATTTTATATACCTCTCCTCTTAGATCATTCCCAATTCTCAAATGATAGTTCCCTTTTAGAAGTCTGTCCGAAAGGTCTATTGTATTCGCTTTTTCCGAAACCTCTCCGGTTAAAACAACCTTTCCTGAAATGTCTATCAACTCAAAAGATTGCGTTTCTGTAATTCCATCAATGGTAATTTGATCAGATGTAGGATTTGGAAATATGTGTAACTTTTCCAAGTTCGATTCTTGCGCTATCGCAGCAGTACTAATAGCGCTTCCTTCTTTATCCTCACTGTTTAACACTGTGTACTCACCAGCATTTTTTTGCCAAACAACTGCCACAATATCCATATGATTTGTATTCCATGAAGATGGAATGTTGGCTGTAAAACTAACATCATATTCAGATCCAGCACTTACGGAATTGGCTTCTATGAGTTCACCCCACATTCCTGAATTCCCACTCATAATAGGTCCTCTAGAAACTCTTTCATGCACCACAGGAATACTCCCTGCATCCATAGATTGATTCGCTACTAGTTCGTTCTCAAGTAAAAATACATTCACATAAAATTCACCGCTCGCATCTTCAAAAAACTTGGTCGTTGTAGATACGGTAACAGAATTTCCTGAGAACTGTGATGTAAATGCAATGTTTGCAACAATTGTAGCATCGAACTGCGCATTTGCAAAGTTCATAATATCAGTATATGATGGAGGCCAAGCATCTATTTTCGTACCATCCACATTATAAGCAGGAATTCCACCTCCCAAATTGAGGGCATTATGAAAATCTCCTGAATACAAGTCTCCTATCTCACTAGTTGAAACGTGGGAATTAATAAAAACAATAGAATCCTTATGTGCATTATAAATGCTGTCTGTAATCCACAAATATTCTCCGCAAGGCGTACACCACGTAGCGGTCATTTTAAATAAAAGTGGTTTCTTCTGATAAGGAACATTTAATGTTTGGGCATTTGTAAAGTTGATTGCCCCTAGAAATAGGAATAAAAAGGTAAATAACTTCATATCAAGTTGTTTTAGGATTTAATAAATTTTAGTTGCGCATGAATTGGTTAAATATCCGCGTTTAGATTTAAACAAAAACCTGCTTGTGTTACTTAACAAGTAAAGGATAAATAGTGCTGAAATCACTGTCACTTACCGTAACGAAATAATATCCTGCGTTTAAATCACTAAGATCCAATTGAGCTGTTTTTGAGAAAGATCCTTTTGGAGACATAACAACTTTTCCTTGAGCATTCATTATTACTACATTGAATGCTGATTCATTAGAATATTCAATTGTTACAGCTCCTAAACTAGGATTCGGATAAAGTTTAACCAATGCTATATCTCCGTGGTTTTCAATTCCACTAACATCAACATCTTCACCAACTTTAAATGGAACCTTTAATTCATAACCAAAATCTACTCCTTCAGAAATAAGATTTCCTTGATCATCAAAGAACTTAAAGTATCCATTTTCTTCCCCAGAATTTATCTGACCAGGCCCTGTTGTCCAATCAACAAATCCATTTCCCGTATCATCGCTAATAATAAACTCATAACATCCGTCAGCAAGATCGAAATCATACTCATAAAGTGTAAACTCTTGCCAATCCGACATTCCTGCTTGCTCAACAATGGTACCTTGATCGTCTACAATTTTCCATTGCGTATACCATATAGCAAATCCGTCTGTTCTCATTTCTAAAGATGGAGTAGACCCTGTTGTCACAGAATGCGTAAAGATTTGAGAAGTAAGATCATTGCTTACATCTTGATCATTAGTTCCATTAGGATTTGACGTTGATACATTCATCGTTACACTTGTTGAAGGGATGAACGTAATTTGAGGAAGTTGAACATCTTCTTGTTCAAATGGAGCAAGATTCCCTGTCCAATCATAAAAGCTTGATTCGCCAGCAATGGAATAATTAATTTTTACACTCTGTAAATTTTGCGACCCTGAATTTCTAATTCTTACCAAAGGACTCATCGTCCCTCCGCAATACAAATCTGTATCGAAGTATATATTGTCTACCATTGCATCCACAGTGTTTGAATTATCAGCTAATGATATTTTCGCACCTTGTACAATCTCTTTTGTAACAGAATTTTGTACAAAGACAACAGCAGAAAGATAATCTCTATCCCAACTTGGATCAATTGTAAATGAGCTGCTGTTATTTAGTGTATTTGAAGACGAAAAGCTAATGCTAGTACCATTGTTATTAGGAAGCATTTTTCTATTTACATCATAAAGTACCGATTCTGTCATCCAATCTTGATCAATCTTTGTTTCTGTAATCGCAATCATCAACTTTAAGTTTGATCCAGTTGACGCCTCCTGAGTAATTACAGAGTTTACTGTGATGTTACCATTACCATTATCCGTATAAGAAGCAGAAAGGCCAACAGGTGATAACTCTGCAATTTCATTATTGTAATGATTAACATAGTCTTGCGTTACGTTGAAGCTTGCTACATGCTGTCCTCCAAAAATAGTTGTTGGATACCCTGTAATTAACGAAGCATAATAAGAATGACGACCTTGAGAGTCTGAATTATCATATAACGGAATGCTATAACCTCCCGTTTGATAACTAATCACTGCCATTTGTGCGTTTTGATTGTCTATTAAATCATGAATTTGATGAACTGCTTCTGGACATGCCCCGCAGTTAACACCCGAAAATTTCTCTACAACAACGAGATTTTTGGGAACTTGTGCATTCGCACTCATCGCAATAAAAAGAGCTAAAGTAATTGTTAGATTGAAATTAAGAAGTATAGTTTTCATAACATTCGCTATATTAAAATTATTGAGGGGCAAATGTTGGGAATCCTTTCGAATCTTACTATTTAATTGGTATGACAAAGGGTGACACCCCTAATATTTAATTAAATTTTATTCAAAAACTCAATTAAACTGTCCTCTGGTAATAACCCGAATTTTTTGCGCAAACGATTTCTTCTTTTATTAACGGAGTTAGGAAGAATATTTAACAATTGAGAAATTTCATTGGTAGATAAGCCAATCCTCAAATACGAACACACTTTTATTTCTTCATCCGTTAAGCTGGAATAATTTACATATAGCTTTTTAAAGAAATCGGCATGAACTTTTTCAAAATGAAGTTTAAAATTATTCCAATCCCTTTCAATATTCTTGCTTAGGTTAATTTCATTCAAAACCTTTTTAGAATTTTCGTGTTCTTCGATTTCGGGATAATCTTTCAATAAATCATGTATCCTATTCAATACATCATTTTTGTTTACAACATTCATCGCGGTTGTCGCAAGTTCTTTATTCTTTAAATGCATTTCCAATCGATGTTTTTCCTTCATCAATTGATTTTCCTTTTCCTTATTCGTCACCTTTATTTCCGAAATTTCTTTCTCCCGCTCAATCAATTTGTTTTTTTGTTTGAGTGATTCTGTTCTTTGTCTGAAGATCCATATTATTAAAAGCAGAATGAGTACCCCAGTAGATAGCAAGATTATTTGAATCCGCTTTTTCTTTTTGACCAATGCTACTTCTTGCTCAATAATCTTTTTTTCTTTTTCCAATAACTGTTCTCGTTCTCTTACTTTGTAGCGCGCCTCCGTTTCAAAGTCGTGCTTTTCTTTTTCCTTTTTATATCGCTCTTTGGTAATATCAAGCAATTGATTAGAGGTCACAAATACAGAATCTTCATATCTCAACTCCCTATACAATTCAATTAAGTGTGGAAGTAAGTCTACCATTGTTAATAGGTCCTCACACCCATCGAGGACCTCCAGGCTGTAATTATACTGAAGGGAAGCTTTTTTTAGCTCTCCTTTTTTATGAAGAAATTCGCCATAATGAAACAAACAACTACCCAATGATATACACTCCGAGCTTTCTTTATTTGCATATGTAATTGCCTTTTCAAAATAATACTGAGCAGAATCTATACTCTCCATTTCAGTATAAATAATCGCTTTATTAAGAAACGCAATGGATAAGTTTTCACGCTCTCCAATTGCATTCTTAATTTCTATTGCCTGATCGTAGCAAATCATCGCATTCTTAAAATCTCTTTTTAACCTGTAGATTTCGCCAATATTAATGAGGTTATTAGAATAGAAGTATTTGTTTTTAGATTTACTATACGCCAATGTTTTAAGCCAGTATTCCTCTGCTCTCTGATAGTTCTTCTTATTGTAATACAATCCTGCAATTTCATGCCATATAAATGACAGTGCCTCTTCATGATTAAGTGATGTAAAAGTTTTCTCTGACAGACTTAGAAAGTGTATTGATTTCTTATAATCATTTATTTGATTGTAATATCTACCAAGCTCAAAATAGAAATCTCCCAAAGCTTCAAACGAATTGCTTTTTGTCAACTCATCTACTTCATTATCTATAGAAATAATGACACTGTCATAATCTCTATTGTTGTAGTATTTTTCAATTTCCGAAATAGATGGACCCTGAGATTGAGAGAATATAAAGGACGAAATCCCTACAAACAAAATCATTAACATATAACTGTTTCGCATACCACTCACTTTTAATCTCTCAATATCGTATTACAAATTAATTTAAATCCATACACAAGTCTAAGCAAATGAAAGATAAACCGTATTTCTTAACTCCATAAGTCCTATCTGAGACATTTACTCTTCGATCTCGTTTTCTTTGAATGCAGATGGCAATAAATCAGGGATGATTTTAACCATCATCGGTAACAGTATTGCGCCCCCTGGAATCATAAAGATAGCAAATGCCGGCATCGATTTTAAAAGATCCTTCAGTTGAGTTTTTACTTTCTCTTTCTCTTCTTCCGATAATTCTTCTTTGCGGGATTTTTTCATCAGAGCAACTAACTCTTTACTCTCTTGAAGCTCTACATTAAGCTTTTCTTTATTTCTTAGTAAAATTTTTTTCCAACGACCAGCATAGTTTCCATAAACCTTCTCATAAGATGGAACATCTTTTAAGAAATCAGTTTCTTTCCTGTTTTCGATAATAAACTTTTCAATGAACATCATCGTTTCCTCAACCTCTTCTTCAGGAATGTTCATCCGCATTCTTAACTCTTCAATATAAGATCTCTCCTTTTCATCTGCATCTAAATCGGAGAAAACAGTCATGACCGAAATGTCTAACAAAAATCGTTTAAACAACCAATTACCTTGAACAAAATCGCTAAAATCATTCAACGTAGCCCCCTTCTTAAATTTATTTTCAGCAATCAGTCGATGCGAGTCTGATAAATTTGCTGATGCTAAAAACACTTCAAACAAGTCCTTTTGAACATCATCAATTTCGCCATTCGCATAGGAGGCCAGCGTGATTGCTGTTAATGCATTCTGTGCAAAATCACTATAATTCTTAATTGCATTTTCTGAATCATTTGCAACAAAATCATGAAATAGAATCACATCTAAATACACAAACGTATTGGTTAAACTATTGACCCACCATTTGTTCTCCAACAATTTTAGCTTGATGTCAACTCGTTTAGAAAGAACCTTTTCTATTTTTTCATCATCAGATTCCTTAAGAAAAAAGGCAAACATTTTCTTGGTTGAAGATTCATTATGATCTCCATAAAAAGACAATAATGATTTCACAAATGCCTCCTTATCAAGCTCCCCTCCACTTTTTAGATGAACGAAAAGTAACGATTCAAAAAGCAATACTTTTAATTTTTCTTCACGTGTCCAATTAGACGCATCTAATTTATGTCCAAAAATTGCACGAGTTGCAAGTCCGAACATAATTCCTGATCGAGAAAATGTTAAATGAAGATGCCTAAGATTAGGCATACCTGTGAAGTCACGAATAGAAACCCAAAGATCTCCTTTCTTCACTAAATCGAAATATTTTGAAACCCAACCTTTTGACCCTGGAGATAACATTACATTATTTTATTGCAAATCTACAAGAGAATCCTGACATCACACCAATATCTATATACGGAATTGTTCTAATCGTAGGGCCAAAATCAAGTGAAACATTGATTGGAAACGCCTCAAACGTATACTCTAAGCCGAGGGAGCCATCTAATCCGAGCCAAAAACCTCGGTATTGATTCCCATTATTCAAGTGAATATAGTTTTTACGCCACACACCAACGTCTCCACCTAAAGCCCAGTACCAATCAACCCCTTTTCCAAGTGAAGTATTATGAGCGTACATTACTTGAATCCAGCTCATACTTCGCCTACCTCCAAAGTTGATTTCTAAGGCATTTGGGCTATCGAAAAAATGTTTCACACTAAAATCGGCAACCGCAACATCTAGATTTGACCACGCCCCCTTTACCCCAATTGCGGTTTTGTACTGTTGAGCATATGCAGTGGAGAAACTGCATAATAAGATAGAAATAAGGATCTTTTTCATGCTAAAGTTTAACATCTATAACGTGAATTACATACTGAAGATTGCCTTTTAATTTAATTAAGGTTTACAGCTTTCCTGCAACAACAAAAGATTTAGTTTTAGTAAAAACAATGCCCCCGTCAATATCAAAAGCTTCAAAAACCCCAACGTATGTCCCAATAGTTGCTTTCGTATTATCATCTTTTATACCATCCCAAATGAATGTTCCTTTTGCACTTAATAACTCTGACTTAATTACAGTTGCAATCAATCTTCCCCGATCATCATATATATTAAAACTTCCAATGTTTCCGGGAGAAATCAATTCATAATTAATTTGAAGAACGTCCTGAAAACCATCATTATCTGGAGAAATTATCTCACTTGAGTAACTAAATTCTCCATTAGAAATTGCAGGGTAATATTGAGAGTTTTCGGCTCCTGGCGTTGCAAATCCAATTGCTTCTGCAGCTGAGTGCCAATTGTCTTTACTATTGGATGGTAGTGCTACATCAATTCGTTCAAGGGAAACACCATCTTCAGAATCTAACAATTGAAAATGCCAATCAGAAGAATAGGACACTTTATCCATTACTTGGTTATTCTTAATTAAGTAAACTGTTCCTGAATCATTCGGGAGAGTTGGTAAATCCATTTCAATCATTCTCCCTGAAACCGCCAAAGGGTAATGCTCAATAATTTGAGTTGTATCCTCTCCTAAAACAACATATGTATTTGGGTAAAGCAAGAAATGTTCTGTAAATGTTTTAAAATTTGCAATTGTATCATCATCAAAATTCGCGATCTGCCAATTCTCCAAATCAATTAGTTTATTGGATGCATTGTATACTTCAATCCAATCTGCCCCACCAGAAATCGGATCAGCCAAAATTTCATTCACGATCAAATCTCCAAGATCTGCTGTTGCTGGTAAGGCAAATGTTCCTATCAAAGTACTTATGTTCATCCAACAATCTCCGACATTTTGAAGTTCTATTGTATACGTTTCAGATTCAACCAATGCTTCCACAAACTCTAATGTTTGCATTGCTGGAAATTCTGAAAGAACATAATTATTCTGTATCGTTAAATTTGGAGAAATAGAAATAACCGCATCTGAAAGCGAAGTTGAATCCATTCCCTCAGAGTAGTAGACCTCAAGAAAATTTGGCGCCAAAGCAATCAACTGAGAAATCACTGGGGTTTCTGTATCAGGTGTTGCGTCAAAAATAGAATTTATTATCCCTGGTGTTCCTCCCATCAGGTCATTACTTGCTCTCCAATCAGAAATATCAGAGCAAGGGTCATTTGGGTTAATTCGTTCAATCGAATATCCTCCATCTTCTTTATTTATATCTTGATACCAATCACTGGTATATGAAATACTATCTAGTAAGTTTCCTAAATCATCACGAAGTACAATATTATCTCCTGAATTATTTAAACTTGGAAAACTCGTTACTCCAGTTGCAACGTTAAAAGAATCAACATTTGAAGTTCCTGTAAGAATCATGTATTCACCAGGGAGCAACCAATTCTGTGTAATTGTTCCATCACCAGAAGCATCTCCAAGCTTCCAATTCTGGACATCAAACACCTTAGCACTTTTATTATAAATCTCCACATACTCTGCTAATGGTAGCCCAACTTGAGGAGTTTGGTCACATAAAAACTCATTGATTACAACATCTCCTGGAATCGGAACTTCTGGAAGATAATAACCAAAGTTCGCCTGCTGATTACCAGAAATATTTCCCGAAACATCTTCTATTTGATCAGTTGTTAACACATAATTTTGGCCGTTAGAAAGTGGCAGTGTTGTTAAATGCACCAACGCTAAATTAGTTCCGTCCAATACTGCCCCAGTAATTGCAATCGATGGGGACAAATTATAATTTGAAACAAATTCTGCGGAAGTTTGATCTAGTGCTTCATCAAACAGAACATCAATCTGGGTAGCACTTATCACACCCGCTGACATCAAAACAGGAGCATCTGTATCTAAAATTTCGTTTCCTACATAAATCGTGTCGTAATAAAAATCTGTGGCATTACTACTCGTATATACATTCAACATTCCAAAATGCGTTCCAGTAAGATTGGTTGCATCAGTAACTGTGCCCTCCAAAGAATAATTTTCCCCGCCGGAATAGTCAATATATAGAGACCATATTCCCGTATTATCTCTCACCACACGAACCCCTATTGAAAAACTACTTGCAATTTGCCCTAAAGTAGCCGCTAACAATTCTGTGTGCACCCCTGTTTGACATTTAAACAGACGTACAGCGTCATTTGAACCAGACTCTCCCAATTGCAAATAAAATCCATCAGGATCCGTAGTTAAATCACTACTTGAAGATGTTAAATAAACACGCCCGTAATTTCCGCTTGAAGGAGAAAACGATTGACGTGTCCAAAAACGCCATTCTTTTGTGTCTATATTAATTAAGCCATGAGGTGTGGATAAATAAGATGTAGAAGCAACCGAATTATTCAACTGTAATTCGGTTGAAGCATTCACGGTATAATCTGTATCCGTTCCTGTCCAGACTGTTCCAGAAATGAAATCTCCATCATTAAAGTCATCAGATATCTGTGCAAAAAAATTGTAACTAGTTAAAATTACAACAATCAGAAATATGTACCGCATAGTATGATTATCAGTGTACGTAAATATACTAATTTTGTAGTGTACAAAAAACAATATATAATTCAAGAAAATGAGAGTAGCAGTCGTTGGAGCAACAGGAATGGTAGGGGGTGTAATGCTTAAAGTATTACGTGAACAAAACTTTCCTATTACGGAAATTATCCCCGTAGCTTCTGAGAAATCTGTGGGTAAAACCATTGATTTTGGAGGATTAACATATACCATTGTTGGTATGGAAACTGCTATTTCCATGAAACCGGACCTTGCTATCTTTTCGGCTGGAGGCTCTACTTCTCTTGAATGGGCACCAAAATTTGCTGAAGTAGGAACCACTGTTATTGATAATTCTTCTGCATGGAGGATGGATCCAAGTAAAAAATTAATTGTCCCAGAAATTAATGGTGATACACTAACTTCTGACGACAAGATTATTGCAAATCCAAATTGTAGTACCATCCAGTTAGTTCTTTCGTTAAAACCTCTTCATGATCGCTATAAAGTGAAACGTGTAGTTGTTTCTACTTACCAATCTATTACAGGAACTGGTGTAAAGGCTACGGCGCAAATGGAAAACGAGCGCAACGATCAAGAAGGAGAAATGGCTTACCCCTATCCTATTGATAAGAACTGTCTTCCTCATTGCGATGTATTTACCGAAAATGGTTATACGAAAGAGGAAATGAAGCTTACAAACGAAACAAAGAAGATTTTAGATCCTACAATTAACGTTACAGCTACAGCTGTTCGTGTTCCAGTTGTTGGAGGACATTCTGAATCACTTAATATTGAATTTGAAAATGATTTTGAACTTAGTGAGGTTCGCTCCTTATTAAAGGATCAAAATGGAATCACTTTGAAAGATGATCCCACAACAAATACATATCCGATGCCAAAGTATGCAGAAGGAAAAGATGATGTTTTTGTAGGCCGTATCCGTAGGGATGAATCTCAGCCCAACACATTAAATATGTGGGTCGTTACTGATAATCTTAGAAAAGGTGCTGCGACCAATGCAGTACAAATCGCCCAACTTATTCTTGAAAAACAACTTGCGAAAGCTTAGCGACGTAAGTTCCAACGGCTTTTCAATACCGTACTTCGAAAATCATCAAGCTTTTCGGTAACTCCTTTGTTGGTAAACTTTTGCATTAACTTAAATGTTCCTTTTCCTTGTTTATAATCCATTTCGTCAGAGAAAATTGGAACAATTGCAAGGAATTGGATTGTTTTACCATTAACGTTAATTGGAGCTAATTCATTTTCCAGCAGCATTGGCTTAGAAAGAAACAAATGATTTTGCTTCATTGTCTCGGAAAGTGGTTTCATTTCAGCACCACATGGCATTGTATGCCCATGTCCGAACCATGACTCATTTTTGACAACATAATCTGCTAATCGTTGAATCCATTCAAAGACCCAATTCATCTTCGGATTTGAGCGGTCTTCCCACTCCCAATAACTTGGTAAACAAAAGTAAAGTTCATTATACTCTAAACCTTCCAATGCTTCTGGAACATTCATTCTATAGTCACTCAACCCATTCGTCATCAAAACTGTAAGTTGTGTTTTCGATTCCAAATCCAACGCTAACAATGGCATTTCACCTTCGTTAACTGGCACATCATAAACTCTGTGCTCTCCAAATCTCTTGCTTAATATTGCTTTCACGCTGTAAAGATAGTGTAGATTATTTCAATAAAATTTGGAATACCAATCTAATGTTACTAAATTGTTAAGGTAACGTTAAGCCAAGTTTGCTATCTCAAAAAATACAGTAACTATATTATTCTTTTTTCTCTTCAGTTTTCTCCCAAATCTATTGGGGCAGAACGAAGAACTAGTATGGCAAAAAACGATTGGGGGATCAGGAGATGATAAATTGTCTGACGTTGTAATAGATGCAAGTGGTTATGTATACAGTATTGGTTCCATTCAAGACAATAAAGGATATGAATCTTTAGATATTTTTGTTTCAAAAGAAACCGTTGGTGGACAACAATTGTGGTCTAGAAAAATTGGAGAATCTGGAAATGACATAGGTATTTCCTTACTCATAAATACTGACGGAAATGTTGTTCTCTTAACTTCCTCTAATTCTTCTTCAGGAATATTTTCATCGAATTTAGGAAAAGAAGACATTTACCTAATCACTCTTAATTCTGCAACTGGGTCGTTACTTAACCACCTTCATTTTGGCGGAGATTCTTATGATATTCCTTCGTCATTTATTCAAAACTCAACTGGAAACTATGTCGTTTATAGTCATACTCGATCCGAAACATTAGATACAGAAGAAATATATGGTCAGTTTGATTTATGGGTCTTTGAAACCACGGTATCTGGTGAGGTCGTTTGGCAACGAAACTACGGAGGAAGTGATGAGGATTATTCTGTGGACATTATTGAGCACTCAAATGGAGAATATATATTATTGGGGAATTCGGTTTCCTACGACCATGATCTTACAGGACTGAACTATGGGGATTTTGATATTGTATTACTCACCATCGATTATACAGGAAATCTTATTGATAAATCAAATTATGGGGGTCTAGCAGCAGATTATGGCGCTGGATTAATTGAGCTGAATAATGGAAATTTGGTAATCACTGGTAATACCTTTTCTACAGGAATTGATATTGGACAAAATGCTGGTTTCTCGGATGCTTGGACATTTGAGTTAAATTCAACAAATAACATTATTTGGGAAGAAACTTTTGGAGGAGAAGGAAGTGAATACACTTCCACAATTACACAAGACTTCGCGGGAAATATTGTTATTGCTGGTACAACGAATTCTAAAAACATTAAGGGAAATGTCGTGGAAGGTAAACAAAATGTATGGCTAACTACAATTTCTAATGAACATACATTTGAATCAATTCACATAATTGGTGGTGCCCAATTTGACGAAGTTGCTGATATCGTATTCACTAACACAGATGAGTTTATATTGGCCGGAGCAACTAACGCTACTAGCTCCATTGTTCATGAATTAAATGGAAGAACAGATGGATGGCTTACAAAACTTCGTTACAATAATAATCCCAGTGCATCTTTAGACATTAGCGCTTATCCAAACCCTTCTAACGATCTTTTCTATATAAATGGATTAGATATCGATGATCAAATCTCTATTGTTTCAAATCAAGGAAAACTAGTTCAATCCGATTTACCCTCTAATGGATTTTCTAAAATACTGGATTTAAACAACTTTCCTTCTGGAGTTTATTATATGGAAATAGTTAGAGGAAAGGAAGTACAACAACTGAAATTGGTAAAGTTGTAATCAACTAATCGCCTTCTCTAACATAATCCAAAATGATTCGCTAGAATTCACGCATCCTTGCTCCAACATCTGATGAATTTCCTCTTCTCTATTCTTCGAATATTTTTTCTCTGTCTTAAAAAATGAGAGTTTATCCGCATGCTTTATCAGTGCTTCATGAATCGATTCAGGAGTCTCGAGACTAACTTCTTCAGAATTAGAATTAATTGAAATTAGCTCAACCTCCTCAGCATTCAACTTAAAAACGAGACATGCATTCTTCGAACGATTCTCAATGAACTTAACTTTCTCATACACCTTCTGCAGAACAACATCTGAAAACAACCCCACTAAATCCTTAGCTTTTTCTACATTAGATTTATTCATTTCTTCCCACTCTTCACTATGCACACCATTTGCAATCAAAAAGTGCTTTAAATCCTCTTCAAAAATTTCCAGTTCCTCCTGGTTAAGCATTCTGTATTTCATAGAACAAAGTTAGAAGGAATGAACAAGTTCACAAGGGACTTAACTATCTTGTCTAAAAGTATATTTGTACTTAATATCGGCAAGCCTCCGACCTTTAAAGAACCGCTGCTTAGTTGAAAGAAAGTCCTTTTCATATGAAAGTTTCTCACTAATTCTTTGTTTTTTCTTCTTTCCCGTATAACTAGTTCTAGAAAGAATACGTTTATTATCATCATATTTATACACCCATCCATTCATATACTTTCCCTTTGATGAGTAATAGTTTGATTCTCCTATACCTTCTTTCAACGCATATTCAAAAACGAGAATTGTGTCATTCAGCCAACGCTTCGATCCAATAAAAGAAGAATCTTTCGCATAA
The DNA here is from genome assembly GCA_022448165.1 of Crocinitomicaceae bacterium. Lineage (GTDB taxonomy): Bacteria > Bacteroidota > Bacteroidia > Flavobacteriales_D > Crocinitomicaceae > UBA4466. The sequence continues at coordinate 13,948 of JAKVAS010000033.1, forward strand.
TGCTTCTCGTATAAGTATACCTTATCTTGAATTAATCTTCTCTCATATTTAATATATGACCCATCGTTGCTTTCCTCTTTGTACTGACAAACTCCTATCTTTTCTTCCTTCTTATTCGTTTCCTTTCCTCGATCATCGCAAGTATATGTCAAGGTTTTCATTAATTCATCATTTACAAAATATGTTGTTTTCATTAACTCTTCTTTATCATTGTATTCATTCCTCATTACGAAATGATTCTTCAATGCCCTTCCAAAGTAATAATGAGATTCCGTTTTATCTCCGTTCTTATTATACTTATACACATATCGAGCAATCTCTTTTTTATTATCTCTTCGTTTAATTCTTACCAATTTTCCATTCTCATACTCGTAAGTACGCTCTGTTACATTCTTCTTTGTCGTAGTTCTTTTCATAACAAGAAGAGAATCGTCCTGGTACGTACAGGTTACTTTCATTCTTCCATATTCAGTTGTTAAAATGTGACCCAGTCGGTTAAAAGTGATTGTTCTTTTCGTTTGTTTACCACGTTTATTTTCCATCATAATTACGACAGAATCCAACTTTTCTTCTCTTCTTTTTTCCAAAGAAATGTATTGATCCATGAAATAATCCTCATGTATTGACGGGAATTTTCCGTTAAATTGAATTCCTCTGTAAATCCGCTTATTATTTTGAGTCATTGCCGCAAATGGGAGTAATAATAGAAGTAACAAAAATATTTTCATAACTAGTTTGGTTTGATTTAGGCATATAACATTGTCCCTCCCATTCGTTACAGTTATATTTGCTCTATGCATCAAAAAAAGGGCGTTGCCATTCTTGGATCAACAGGTTCTATTGGAACACAAGCACTCGAAGTTATCGAGACGTATAAAGATCGATTCGATTTACAAATAATTACTGCAAATAAAAATGCAGAACTACTCATTGAGCAAGCTATAAAGCATAGCCCAAACACAGTCGTTATTGCTGATGAAGACCAATATGAGAAAGTAAAAAATGCACTTTGGGATTTAGACATTCATGTTTACGCCGGAAATGATGCGATTGCTCAGGTTGTAGAATCGAACGAAGTAGAAATTGTATTAACAGCACTTGTTGGCTACGCAGGTTTAAAGCCAACTCTCCATGCAATTCGGGCCGGTAAACACATTGCTTTGGCAAATAAAGAAACCTTAGTAGTTGCAGGAGATATTGTTACACAAGAAGCTAAAGAGCGTGGTGTAAATATTTACCCTGTAGATTCTGAACATTCTGCAATTTTTCAATGTTTAGTTGGTGAGTTTCAAAACCCCATTGAAAAAATCTATTTGACTGCTTCTGGCGGACCATTTAGAGGTTGGACTTCGGAACAATTAATAAATGTAAAAAAGGAACAAGCGCTAAAGCATCCGAATTGGGAAATGGGTGCAAAAATCACCATTGATTCGGCAAGTCTTATGAATAAAGGGCTTGAAGTTATTGAGGCAAAATGGCTATTTAACTTAAAGCCTTCTCAAATTGATGTTATAGTTCATCCTCAATCCATCGTACATTCTTTAGTTCAATTTGAAGATGGTAGTATGAAAGCACAAATGGGATTACCTGATATGAAGTTACCGATTCAATTTGCGCTAACATATCCTGATCGATTAAAGACCGATTTTCCTCGATTCAATTTTATGGATTATCCAAACCTTACTTTTGAACAACCTGACCGGGATACATTCAACAACTTGAACCTTGCCTTTCAAGCAATGGAACTTGGAGGAAATGCGGCTTGTGCATTAAACGCTGCAAATGAAATATCTGTTGCTGCTTTTCTAAGAGATCAAATTAGTTTTTTAGATATCGCACGAATCAATGAAGCGACCATGAATAATACAACGCATGTGGTAAAGCCACAATACGAAGATTATGTTGCTTCAGATGAAGAAGCACGTAATATTGCTTTAGAACTAATTCGAAAAAAACAACCTCACTTTACTTAATCCATTTTCCACATTGTATTTTCTTACTACTGTTCAAAACGGGAAGTAAGTGTATTAAAAAAACCGACCCTTTTCAGGATCGGTTTCTTCTGGTTTATTGGTTTTATTCCTCGTTTATAGGCCAAGTTTCTTTTTCATTGACTTTGATATACCATCTTTATGAAGATATACATTGATCGTTTTCCATTTGAAATAGCTTTCAGAAACATATAAGTATCCTTTAGGATAATTTCCTGTTCCCCATGAGTTTTTCACTAAGAAATACTTCGTTCCTTTTTGATCTTTATAGATTCCTACAATATGCATTCCATGGTCATCCGTCGTCGTTTTGTTGTCATATCCTTCTTGACGAATCTCAGGTGTAATTTTCACCTCTGGAACTGGTGTTTTAAATGCATTTGATTTTTTGTCGGCACCTGCGTCAGAGAAATTCTTATTATCTCTTCCACTTACTTCAATTGTATTTTCATCAACTGGATTAATTGCCAAACCATTACCAAAACTAAATCCTTTTTCAGAAACGTCTGCTCCCCAAGCTAACGTGTATCCTTCTTTCAAAGCGTATTCACAAGCTTCCATCAAATCATCTAAACTAACATTGTAGCTTTTTCCCCATGCCCAGTTATCCGGAATGGCAAGCATGCACTCTTTATTCATTTCATGATGAGTAAAAGATGTCAAAGAAAGGTAATCATCCATTTCCAAGCCAATTTCCTTTACATATGACTTTGGTGTAAACTTCTTTCCTTTGAACTCAAACTCTTTAACATCTTTTCCAAGATATGCATCCAATATTCCATTTAATGCAGTCTTCCAAGCTGATGTTAAAGAAGTTGTTCTGCGATTTTTCAAATGACCTAATAGTCCTTGAACCGCACCATCCAATACACTAAACAACTCACTGTGATTATGGCGTTCACTTCCATAATTCAACCCATTATATACTTCTAAGGGTACAATTCCATAATTACGAATTACATACGGAATATCATGAAAAGCTCCACCTTCAGAGAAGTTAATTTTCCCATCCATACGAATGTACTTTTCAGCCTTTCCTTCATATGATTTACGTACAATATACATCTCAGAAAGTAAATCCGGATTTTCATTCCCCATTCGAATCAATTCAGATTCAAAAAACGAAAGCGCTGAAAAACTCCAACAAGTACCTGTATGTCCCTGACTTTGCACAGGAGTAGTGCCTAAATGTGCAATTTTAGTGAATTGATATTCACTCTTTTCTCCATTTGTTACAGGTTCCGTATAACCAAATTGCCCGAAACTGCATGAAGTTGCAAAGCCAACAAAGGCTAATGCTATAGTTATTCTTTTCATTTTCTATGATTTAGTAACCCAAATATACATATCGTTTGTCTATTGATAATCAATAATGATTCCAAAAGACAATAAATTGTCACGAAAATTACATTAGACAGTGGTTGATCTATTTTAAGACCCAGCCAGGGAATCCAAAACCTTCAGCTTTAGACCGAATCTGCGATATAGATTCGTCTGAAATTCCTGCTCCAGCCGAGACACGATGTAAGCCATTGTGAAAATCTACGATTTGTGCATCCATTCCAAGAGAATTTAGCTTTTCAACCAAATTCTTTGCATTAAGCTCACTTCCAAAACACCCAACAATTACATGTCTTGAGTTCGGTTGAAATTCTTCTTTTTCAGATGACGTTTCCGTTACCCTAGAAACTTCTTCAACTAGATCTTTATCTTCGATCTTTTCTTCTCTCAGGTCCAATAAAATACTCGCCCCTTCAGTAAAGTTGTATCGGAAAAAATCAAGATCTGTTGCATCACCAATTTGCTCGTCTAGAGTTTCAATATCTTCAGCTTCGAAGGATATATTTTCAGAAAATTGTTCCTTCACATAATTGCCTTCCGAATGTGTATGAAATGGATTAAAATCATGAAAAGAAATCACTCCTGATTCCAAAACATCGGTCTTCGCTGGAATCCAAACAGCATAAAATGCTAATCCTGCCGCTGCAATATATGGTAAAATCCTTCTTCGTTTTCGAGGCTCAAGAACTTCCACCGTTTCTTTGTTTAAGGAAGGAGTTACCTCTTCATTTTCTGAAACCATGGATATTATTTTCGGATCCATTGATTGAGTAATCTCAATGATTGGCTTCTCTTCCACTTTTTCTTCTTCCTGAACTTCAACAGCAACTTCTCTACGAATGACTTCCGCCCTAACTAACTGAACATCTTCTTCCGCAATAAAGTGAACCTGTCCTAAACCAAATGACTCCAACAGTAGGTTAAAAAAGCGATCTTGCTCAAAACAAATATTATTTTCAGCGTCAAAGAATAAGTTTCCTACACGATCCAATTCAATTCTGCCGCCAGACTTTAATGACTCAGACCAATCAGAAATTTTATTAGCTACTTCAATAGATGCTTCATCAAAAGTAATTCCATTTGCTTGCGATAATTCGTTAATCAACAAGCCATCATTATTGATTAACTGAGCATTAAACAACAACGATTTTTTCGGCGGATTAATAATTCCTTTATCATAATCGACTTTGGCCGAAACTTGTTTTGCAACAAAACCACCAAACGTTGGAACGACCACACAATTATGGCGCAATAATAAATCTCCTATTAGCTGTTCAATACTCGTCATCTATACAAAAATAGGGAAAACACGGGATATTTGGTAGTTTGAAGGATAAGGATTCGACTTAAACCATCAAGAAACCCATGATTAAATAATAATCTATAGAAACCTTAACACCGCTTCCACATCTTCAGGCGTATCAATGTTAGGTGTTTCAATATCGGTTTCCACGACTTTGATCCTATAACCGTTATATAACCAACGAAGTTGTTCCAAAGATTCAATTGTTTCCAATGCTGTCCTCTTTAATTGAACAATCTCTAGTAATGTTTCTTTACGGTATGCATACAATCCAATATGTCGCACATATGGATATGTCTTTACTATCTGGTCACTTCCGTGATGACTATTGGGAATAGGACTCCGTGAAAAATACAGCGCATTGTTATTTTTGTCTTCGACGATTTTAATCCTATTTGGATTCTTTAAATCATCTTCAGAAACTCCCTTAATTCCAAGAGTAGCAATTTTCGTATTCTTATCTCTGAATGCATTACACAAAGTGTCTAACTGCGCTGAACTTACCAACGGCTCATCTCCTTGAATATTTACAATCACATCTGCATCTACCTGCAACGCAATTTCTCCGCAACGATCGGTTCCAGTTACGTGAGAAGATTTGGTCATCATAACTTCTCCTCCAAAACGTTTCACTTCGTCAACAATACGTTGATCATCTGTCGCAACAATGACTTGAGAAAAAGACGAAGCCTGTTTAACACCTTCATAAACCCGTTGGATCATTGTTTTTCCCTTCAAATCAATCAAAGGTTTTCCTGGAAATCGAGAAGACGCAAAACGCGCAGGTATAATACCGACTATTTTCATGTTAAAATTTCATTTGAAGCTGAAAGATAAAATTTCTTGGCGCTTTAACATCTCCTGGACGCGTAACATATTCTTCATTAAATAAATTATTGACAATAAACCCAACTCGATAATGCTCTAAGAACTCATATCCAATACGCGCATCAAATACTAAATTTCCTCTATTGTTTTCCTTTCGATAATTTTTTAATCCCGGTAAAATGTATAATCCATCAATGATTTCTTCCTCAAAAATCTTATCTATATTCTCCATATAACTGTTATATCGAGCCGAAAACCCTAAACTAATCCCTTTCCATTTCGCTTCTACGTCTGCTTTAATTAAATGTTTAAATCGATACTTCAATACTGTAGAACCGCTGTCCGAAAATGTGGCAACATAAGCAGAGTCGGTATTCAAACTTACAGGATTCATGTATGTATAACCTATAAGCGATGTCAACTCTACCTGTTTGATTTTTCCTTGACTATTAAATGACAATTCTAGTCCTGTAATTCTTGCCGCTTCAGCATTCACTGCACTAAATCCAAAAATGTCATTAATTGTATACCCGTTTCCTAAAATCGAAGCAATTTCCGCTCCATATGTCGACGAAGTTGGGTCAAGTCGTTCAGCAGTTTCCGGATTAAACACACCAAATTGGAATTCCATCATGTTATCATATTGATTCACAAATCCGGCAATATCAATTAATCCCTTCCAATTCTTGCCTATTTTCACAGCTTGTTTAACCCCTATTTCAGCAGCCCAGCCCGTTTCAGCCGTTAAGTGAGGATTTGGAAAAACGATTAAAGCCCCAACATTTGTTGATGTATACCTCTCTGCTACTGAAGGATATCGAATACCTTGTCCAAAAGATGCTCTTAGATGCGTATACTTTGCAAGTTGATAATGTGTTCCTAAACGAATTACTGGATAAACAGGAATCTTTCCTGTAGAATCCTTTCCAAGATAATAATCTGAATCACCTCGAATATTATCTTGTTCAGAATATTCTAAACGTATCCCTCCAGTTACATCGAGTTTATCAAAACGTTGTTCATACTGTGCATAAGCTGCCATATTATTAGCAAAATGATCCCCATACAGTTTAGACACTACATCATTTCTTATCCCGGTTAAGCCTAAGGTAATAGCTGTTCCTTTATTCCATTTATGTTGGAACTGGTAATCTCCATACAAAATCCGTGCATTCGACGATTGATCTGAATTCGTTATATTTTCATTCGTTACCAAGTAATAACGTGTTTTCAACGTGTGTAAATTCTTCTTTTTATCAAAAAATTTCACGTATGGATCGATGCTTAGTCGAATTCCACGACTATACGAAAGTGTTGAAGATGCATTACTTGTATCCGCACCACCACTTGGATTATATGCAAAAGTATCGCTTTGCCAAATAATAAAACTTCCGATCTTCTGTGAATACAAGTTATATCCAATACCAGCCTTTAAGGATTTTAATTTCTCTGGTCGAAAAAATAATGTTCCACTCACCCTTCCCCGATCTTCAGTTTCTCCTTCACGAAAGCCATCATTTGAGTATCCATTAACAGATACTGTGTATCCAAATTTCTTATGCATTTTTCCGTAATAGGCTTCTCCCTGATAAAAAGTTGGTGTTTTCGACCACCATTTTAACGTAGAACGTTTTGGGCTATCATAAAATCCTCCTTGAACTTTAAATCGTGCCTGACCTTTATTTCCCGGCTCTCTTTCCCTCAATGAAATAATTCCATTTAGTGCTCCACTTCCATACAATACGGAAGAAGCACCTTTTAAAATCTCTATTTGCGAAGCGCATTCCATTGGAATAGAAGTCCATTTAGCATCACCAGCATCGCCCGAAAGCATTGGTATCCCATTCCACAAAAGTAGAACACGACTCCCTGCCCCATATGCAAAACCACTTCCTCCGCGAATACTAACCTGGCCATCCATTGCATATACACCCGGACTTTGATCCACTGCTTCCTCAATATTTGCTAACCCCTTATTATCATATAATTCTGGACGTATAATTTCCATAGAAATTGGTACATCTTCAATGTCTTGATCTCTTCTACCCGCAGTTACAACTACCGTCTTAATTTCTTGTACCGGCATTCTCATAGTAACCATAATACTTCTAGGGTCAGTTACCAAAATAGTATCATTAATATACGTTGACGCAAAAACAATTAAAGTAACAGGATAGCTTTCTATATTTAATTCAAAACTTCCATCTACATCACTTAACGCTTTTTCTCCACTTGACGCGATAATTTTGGCACCATAAATTGGCTCTTTAGATTCTTCGTCTATCACCAAACCATTCGTTTGCGATAACGCATAAAAAGGCAAGGCAAATAATAGTAATAGTACGTTCTTCATCTGAAAATATTTCGTAAATTCAAGAAGCCTAATGTACCATTTTTTGTGAACTATACCTACCGACACTATCAAATCAGCTTAACCTTACTCAACGGAGTTGGAACAAAACGAGCGCGAATAATTTCAAATTTATTTCCAGATTTAGAAATCTTTTTCAATCTCCCCGTTAAACAATTACATGCTCAAACAGGATTTACCACGCGTTTTCTAAAGCAATTAAATCGAAAAAAAGCGTTGCGTCAATCTGAGGAGGTCATTTCCTTCATACAAAAAAGACAAATTCAAATTCTTTTTTACACAGATATAGACTATCCCCGAAGACTACTTAACTGTCCTGACGCTCCATTAATCTTATATTTTTTAGGTAATTGCACTTTTAATGATCTTCAGTTCGTCTCTATCGTTGGAACAAGAGCATGTACAGAATACGGAGCAAACATTTGTCGTGAACTTGTGTCTACACTTAATCCCGAACAAACAGTAATAGTAAGTGGTCTTGCATTGGGAGTTGATACAATGGCCCATACTCACGCCTTAGAGTTTGGAATTCCAACTATTGGTGTGTTGGGACATGGATTAGATAGAATCTACCCTTCTCAAAACCGTGAATTGGCAAAAAAAATGACTAAAACAGGTGGTCTTCTTACTGAATTTATTCCGGGCACTGCCCCAGACCGAGAGAACTTCCCTAAGCGAAATCGTATTGTAGCTGGCTTATGTGATGCTACCATTGTAATAGAGAGCGCTACAAAAGGAGGTTCAATAATTACTGCGGAACTTGCAAATGATTACAACCGAGATGTATTTGCATATCCAGGTTCTGTATACGCCAAAAGTTCAAGTGGATGTAATTCATTAATTCGAAGTCAAAAGGCGCATTTAATTAGCTGTGGGAATGACTTTATTAAAATAATGAATTGGAATTCAACAGAAGGTGCACCTTCTTCCAATCCTCCAACCTTGTTCCACGATTTAAATGATCTTCAGCAGAAGATTCTAAATCAACTTTCAGTCAAACCGCTTCCTATTGATTTAATAGCACAACGTGCTTCCATTCCAATTTCAGCATTGAATACTGAGCTATTTCATCTTGAAATGGAAAACCTTGTTCGGCAATTACCAGGACGTACCTATTGTCTCATCCGATAAGTAAATATAAAAGTATCCCTATACAAAAAGAGACTGTCTAAAAAGACAGTCTCTTTAATACTTTAATCTTTTATTTCTAACGACGAATCCCTTTTGAATAAAGTCTTCTATTATCAATAACATCAGCTTGCTTAGTTAATGCACGTTTAGCATCATTTTGAGCACTTGCTTTTAACGCTGTTAACAATTTAGCTTTCTCCTCAGAGTAATCGGTAACATCTTTTGCCTTAATCGTTTTATCAACACGAACAATAAACACTCCTGTATTTCCAATAATTGGTTGAGAATGTTCTCCGTCTTTCAACCCTGAAAAAATAGCTCCTAATACCTCAGGCTCAAAACCTGCTCCATCAATTTGTGCATTTCCAAAGCTAACTTCAGCCTTTTGAACAGTTCCGCCTTCCACTTGATCAATTCCTTTTCCGTTCATCTGCGCCAAGAAACGTGCAGCCTTCTTCTCTTGAATATAATCCTTTTTAACCGCTTGTTTAACATCTTCAAAGCGTGTTACTCCTTCTTCTCTAATTGAAGATAGAATAGCAATCACATGTTTGTTCTTATCTTTAATTGGAGATCCTACTAGATCACCTTCTTGTGCATCACTGCTGAATGCCAATTCTAAGATTTCTTCCTCCGCAAACTTAGATGTAAATCCATACATCGCTGGACTATTATCTTGAATATTTATCGGACGAGCAAAGAATCCATTTTGAGAAGCGACACTATCAAACATTGCTACTTTAGCAACTGGATCCACTTCTTTTTCAAGCTTCTCCGCTAACAAGTATAATATGTCGTATGCTTTATCTTGTTTTGACATTGAAGTTTCAATACTAGCCTTCAATGTTTTTTGAATAATTGCTAGGTTAGGAACAAACCCATCCTTTCTATCCAATACCTCCATAATGTGGAACCCAAAATCAGTTTGAACATATCCAACTTTTCCGATTGGCTCCTCCATAGCAAACTTGCTAAATTCTGGAACCATTTCACCGTCAACAAAGTTTTCATATTTCCCACCTTTTTGATTAGAGCCTGGGTCTGTACTAAATGTTGGAACAAACGATTCGAAATTATCAGAATTAATTAATGTCATTAATGAATCCGTTGTTTTCTTAGCCTTAGCCACAGCCGCTTCGTCTTCACGTTGAGCAGAAATCAAAATATGTCTTACACTTAATAATTTATCTTTTACACTAACAACTTTAGCCAACTTGGTAACACCCGCTTCTAAATATGGCCCCACAACATCTCCAACTTGCGCATTCTGCATTGTAGTATCTAAGTTACGAGGATATGTTAACCCTTGTTGTGCTTTTTCATCACCTTCAACTCTATAACTAAATCGAGAATTGTACATTGCTTGATCACTATTTTGCATCACAAACAAAGAATCATTGGTTGTAGCTGCAAATAATGTTTTCAAAGAATCCATTTCACGATTAAACTTAGTTGAGTCCGCTTTTGACGGGTCAACAGTAATATCAAAGAAATGAACCTCTCTTGAACCTGTCTTATTTGCATATTTTGCCTCTGATTTATGCTCTTCAAAATATGCTTTTAATTTAGCATCTGAAACATCAATATCACCATCTTTAATTTCACGGTAACGCTTAGCAACATATGAAACACTCTTCTTTTCATTTTTACCTACAAATTCGTGCTTTGCCTCAAGATTTGAAACATAAAATCCGCTATTCAAAATAGCATAATACTTCTCTTGCTTACGCTTAATCGTATAATACTCTTTAGTATCTTCCCAGTTCTGACGCTCAGCAGCATCTTCAGATCCCTCCATCTCTTGAATACGAGATTGTAAAAGACTCAAATTAAATCCTGATGAATCTGTAAATGATTGCTTAAGTTCTGGCATTACTTCAAAACCATCTGTTCCATATAAGTAAGCGTCAAATTCTGCTGCACTCACTTCAATTCCAAGTGCTTCAAACTCTTGTTCAAGTAATAATTTATCAACGTATGATTTCCAAACAGAATTACGATCAACAGGCTGAGGCTCAACAGGACGTCCTGTTTGTTGTTGTTGCTGTTGAGCAGCTCTTACCGAGTTCTCTTCCGCAATTCTCACTGCATCTTCAAACCCTACAGGATCAACTTTCTCTCCGTAAATCGTTCCGATTCCGTATTTTTCTTCAACGTTCCCTTGATCGTTTCTCCAGTAATCACCCAAAATGAAGGCTACAAGTGCCAGTCCTACTACAACAAGTACTAACCAACCTTTATCTCGAATTTTTCCAATAATTGCCATGTCTCTTTTTCTAAATAAGTCTGCGAATATAATTAGATCGATTCACTTTTGAAAGTGAATTGACATATATTATCTCCTTTAACCACTAGGGAGTATTCAAAAAAAAACCGCGCCTTATTCTGACGCGGTTTCTGATTTGTATTAAAAGAGACTATTTACCACCTTCTCTTGTATCCTTTTCCTTTTCTTCCTTAGCCTTTTTCTCTGCTTCTTCCTTAGCCTTACGTGCTGCTTCTGCCTTTGCTTTGGCAGCAGCTTCCGCTTTCGCTTTCTCCGCAGCAGCAGCTTTTCTTGCCGCTTCTTCTTTGGCCTTACGTGCTGCTTCTGCCTTTGCTTTGGCAGCAGCTTCCGCTTTCGCTTTCTCCGCAGCAGCAGCTTTTCTTGCCGCTTCTTCTTTGGCCTTACGTGCTGCTTCTGCCTTTGCTTTGGCAGCAGCTTCAGCTTTCGCTTTCTCCGCAGCAGCAGCTTTTCTTGC
>JAKVAS010000034.1 GCA_022448165.1 Crocinitomicaceae bacterium
GTAATCCAATTTCCAATGTTTGGAATTATAGCAAAGGAAAAAGGAAGGCATACTCCAAAGAGAACCCCGAAAACACCAATAAATGAAAATAGAAAATTACGCAATCGTAGATTTTTGTTTAAATGAAATAAGAAACGTGGAAATTCCGAGAAGTAGTATTAAGCCTTCAACTCCTTTAGTTTTCTTTGAACTCTTTTTTGCGTTTCTATTTATCTTTTTACGCTCTTTGGTTAGTTGCTTGAAGTCTTCAAATATGACATCTTTATCGAAGTTTTTTTGAAATTTTTCTAAACTGAAATCATCGGAGTGCATGTTTGTAATATTACTTATTGTATCAGTGGATATTTGTAATGTACAGGCTTCTTTTTCCTCGCTTTGTGAGGTTTTTATTTGACGGGTCATTTCAATGGAACAATTTCCTAGGTATCGAATCCTAATTACTTTTGATATAGGGAAAATGATCTCTGGTCCTCCAAAAGTATCGTCTGATTTGTTTATCGTTGTTATATCTCTTCCTTGACTTTTTATTGCGATAATGCCAGTTTGTGCGCTTACCTGATTTCCGATTCCGATCAATAGAAATGTGGTAATAATTGGAAGTTTCGTATTGACTTTTTGTCTAAGAAAAATAATACTTCCAATGAGTAAGATTGAAATCCATCCAGGGGAATTTTGCTTGCTTTTTTTCCGAATGATCTTTTCTGTTTTTAGTTTCTCAAACCCCACAAAGATGACATTGTTTGAAAACATTTGTTTTATGGTTTTTAAGTCGTAGTTGTTTTCTTCGAATATATATGGATTACATATGGTGTCGTGATAATGTTTTGACCTGTTGTAGCTCCTTAATACTTCAATGATACAATGATCACCAATATAGATGATACTGTCTAGTCGTGGTTCGGGTAATCCGAAATTGTCATCATCGACTGTAGAGCAGGTTGGAAGAATACTTTTACTCTTTGCCGAAATAATACCTGTTTGTCCAAAAGAAGGTAATGTAAAATAGCATATGGTGAGAAGGAGAAGTGATTTCATGAATTGCATTTCTTGTAAATACAATCAACTCATTAAAGTGTTCAGTCGTTGACAAGATTTAGCCCTTTTTCTAGCTTCTACCATGATTAAATCCTACTTTAGATTTTGAAATACTTAAGCAGATTGTATGAAGTTGGATAGATTATATTCGGTAAAGGAGATTGCAGCGATTATTGGGTGCGAATTTGTAGGAGAGCCTAATCATGTAGTTACAGGGATTAATGAGATTCATAAGGTTGAACAAGGAGATCTTGTATTTGTTGATCATCCAAAGTATTATGATAAATCATTAAATAGTGCTGCGACGACAATTCTGATTGATAAATTGGTGGATTGCCCCGAAGGAAAAGCATTAATTATTTCAGAAACTCCTTTTGATGACTATAATCGCTTAACTAAACATTTTTCTCCAGTTATATTTCAGAATGGACTGATTGGAGAAGGTGCAGAAATATCTTCTTCTGCAATGATTTACCCAAATGTTGTTATTGGTCATAATGCTAAGATTGGAAGAAATGTGACGTTGTATTCAGGTGTTGTTATTGGTGATAATTGCATTTTAGATGATAATGTTATCGTAGGGCCCAATTCAGTAATAGGGCATTATGCTTTTTACTATAAGAAAAAGGAAACCGGGTATGATAGAATGCACTCTTGTGGTGCCGTTCATCTTCACCGTAATGTTGAGATTGGTGCACTTTGTACAATTGATTCAGGGGTTTCTGGAATGACTATTATTGGGGAAGGAACTAAAATTGATAATCAAGTACATATAGGGCATGATACGGTGGTTGGAAAAGATTGCTTAATGGCTGCAAATGTCGGAATCGCTGGATGTGTTGAGATTCATAATAATGTTACTTTATGGGGACAGGTTGGGTGTGTTAGTGATGTTGTACTTGAAGATGGGGTAACTGTACTCGGTCAGTCGGGTGTAAGTAAGGATTTAAGTGCGGGAAAAACGTATATGGGAAGTCCTTGTGACGAGGCTAGAGGTAAATTTAGAGAGATGGCCGCAGTAAGAAAACTACCTGAACTCATCGAAAAGCTCTAGTCGGAGGTTTAGATTTCAACAATCTGTGCCTCATAATCAGTTTTCTTTTTGTTAAAACAAGCGCCTTAATGCTTTAAATTTGAATAAGGCGCGGGTTATGATGGAAGAAATGCAGAAAAATCTCGAAACACAGATTGAACTTAAAGATTTTAAGTTGAATTCGTTGTTGGAGGTAACTAAAGCAATTAACCTGAATCGAAGTGTATCAGAAATCACAAGTCTTTTTGAATTCATAATTAGGGAACAGCTAGGTTTTGATCGATTTGTACTTTTTAACCGTCAAGAAGATTGGAATTGTCTTCTTCGTGTTGGCTATAAAGGAAAGATAAAGGAGGTCGATGTTGAACGAGATTTATCTCGATTTAAGGAGATGACGATTATTGAATCATCTCATACTCCTATTTTGAATGATTTTGATGTTATTATTCCGATTTTCCATAAAGAAAAGGCGCTCGCTTATTTATTGATTGATGGTGTTGATTACGATAGTCGTAATTTTAATCGACCGATGAACCCAATAAGTTTTATTCAAACGCTTGCGAATATTATTGTTGTCGCAATTGAAAATCGACGAATGGCAAGGGTGAATTTGCATCAAGAGCGTTATAGAAGAGAGCTCGAAGTTGCATCGACAATGCAGAAGTTATTGTTCCCTGATGAGTTGCCATCGAATAAAAAAATGGATGTCTCAGCACGTTATACACCGAGACATGAGGTAGGAGGAGATTATTATGATTTCATACCTCTAGGAGATGATGAATACATTATTTGCATTGCCGATGTTTCAGGAAAGGGGATTTCCGCAGCAATGCTTATGGCAAACTTTCAGGCAACGATTAGAACCTTGTTTCAATATCAGCGTTTTGATATGCAGTATCTAATGAGGGAATTGAACACGATGGTTATGAAAAGTGCAAAAGGAGAGAAGTTTATTACGTTCTTCATAGCACATTATAATGCGGTAACAAGAAAGATGTCTTATGTAAATGCAGGGCACAATCATCCTTTTATCACAAACGGACGGAAAGTTGAAGATTTAGATCAAGGGTGTATAGGACTTGGTATGATGGATGAGCTACCTTTTATTAATGTAGGCGAGAAGGAGCTTCAACCTAATACGACTATTGTACTTTATACGGATGGTGTAGTCGAATTAGAAAATCAAGACGAAGAGTTTTTTGGAGCAGAACGCTTGGTTAAGCTTGTGAATAGTTATTACCCATTGAAAATGGAAGACATGAATAGTCTGATTTTTTCAAAATTAGACGAATGGAAAGGTCCTCTTGATTTAGTAGATGATACAGCTATTTTCAGTTGCCGATTCTTCTAGCGCATTAAGTACATTTTCCCAAATTCTTTTTTGAAATATGAATCAGCTCCAGAGTCGCGGTGTTTGATACTTTCCCCATTAATTTGAGTTTGCACCTTGTATAGGTAAACCCCATTAGCGAGAGGGTCACCAAATTCATCGGTTCCGTCCCATGCATATTCTGTAATGTTACGTCCGATATTGATTGTTCCAAGTTGATCTTCTGTAATTTCTCGAACAACTTTACCTGTTACAGTTAGAATCTGAATGAGAATCTCATCGGGTACTTCTGATCCAGTTAAGGTGAAAACAAAACGTGTACTGGTACTAAATGGATTCGGGTAATTCATCATATTAGTGATAGATGACTCATGAATGATTTCGAAAGTAACACGATAGTCAATGTCCCCTGAGATGTTGCCGCTACGGTCTGCTCCTTGTACCAACAATGTGTAAACTCCATCCTCTTCGAATTCTGAAGGCCAAATAATTTTGAATCGCTTATTGCTAGAATTCGCAGGAATCCATTGCATAACAGTATTTCCAGAATTGTCCACAAACGGAATTCGCTTTTGTACTCCAGAAGGGTTTGTTAGGTAGATTCCAAATAGAGTAGTATCTGAAATGTCATCCATGATTAAAAATTCATTGTCGTCTTTAAGAGTGATTAATATCTCGCTACTTGGGTCGATAATGTCTCCATTCAGGATATGAGTCCCGTTAAACGTTACATCTAGAATCGGATTTTCATTATCGGCGTCTACGAAGAAAGGAACTTGCAAAATGTTGTTGAAATGTTCCTGTTCAGGTTGATCTGTAACAAGAAGGGAGCCGTTTACATATGGATTGACTTCCATCCAAAGGGAATTGATTCCATCTAGCCCAATAGAACTAACAGTGATTGTATCTCGAAGAACATCATCTACACGGAGTGAATCTTGTCGTGCGTATAGAATTGGGTGTATTCCATGGTTCGCATCTTCTACCCAATATTTAACGAGTATAGAGTCCATGTCAATATCGTAAATGTTTTTTACGTCTACGGCAAAGTCAAAGCTTTGACCTTCAATAATTGTGTCACTGGAAAGACTCCAGGTATATTGTGATGAGCCATCAATTGCAGCTTCGGGAAGAGGCTGATAAAGAACGTGCCAGCGATCGATCTGGGCTGGTGTAAAATTGGTCGAATCTTTATAGAAAGCGCTCAATTGAATATATGGATATTGTGCAGCGTCAATAAGTGGATTGAGATTTATGATAGAATCATTAAGAGTAAAGGCTGTATCAATACTAAATTGAGAAACTCCTTGACTGTTAAGAGCTCGAATAGTTAGTACAGTAGTATCTGAAGTGCCGATTTCTTGTGGATCTTGTTTCCAGTATACATTACCCCAATCGGAAGAGGGACCGATTAGTTTGGTCGTTTCGAATCCTTGTCTGATGGCGGATGCCATATGGAAGTCTGCGGTAATTAATTCTTGAGGATAGGTAGAGTGAACTTCAACCGCAGTACTAGGATCTCCTTTTTTTACCATGAAAATGAAGGAGTTATTGTCGACATTACTTGGGTTTGTAGGAGAGAATCCAGTTGCCCCAAGCGCTGTCATTGTTCCATACATGCTTGGAGCAAGTGCGTCCCAAAGATCATATCTTGTTGATATTGGTGTATAGATTAATAAAAAGTGCCCATCAGGAATTGAGTCAGTAACTGCTGCTTGAAATGCGGCAAGTTGAGAAGCATTGTTTTCAGTGAAAACAAAGTATTTTTCCGGTCTCCAAGGACGGCACCCTTGAGCATTGTCATTTGCATTTCCAAGAGAATGTCCTTCAGGGTTGTCTGGATGAAATGTTGCCCAAGCTGTTAATGTGTTTGGATCAACAACAGCTACCTGTATTTGAGGGATAACGGTGGTGCAGGGAGAGTATTCCTGTATTTCATTATTGATTTCCCAACGAGTATCATTATACTGACTGCTACTATTTGCCTGATTGTAGACAAAGCAACTCATTTTGCGTGTAATAGGATCTAGGAAAGCGCGTTGTCTGAGTGGCCGTTCGTAGTCAATACCTAGAAAGTCATTCTTCTTAAATTGAAAGAAATGGTCTTGTCCCCAACCTTTTTTACCATTAATTCGTTGAAAGGAGAACTCAGTCCATACGGGGGCGGGATCATCGACCGCAACGCGCCAAAAGTAAACTCCACTGTCTTCACAAACAAGTGGAAATGGCATGTTTGAACTGTTTAGCCATTCAGAAGGGTTGACTTCTTTAACTCCTCCGTATCCAGAGATTGTAGTGTGTCTAAATTCTGGACTGTCGAAAGTGTCAGTGGTGTCTAGTTCAAAAAGATATGTATTGTAATCTGCAATTGGATTTATCGTTGACGCTTTAACTGTTACGCTATCATCAGGTACCACAGCAAAGTCATAAGGAACAACAGGAGCAATACCGTCAACATTAATGAATAATGTTGTTGTTAATGTATTATTTCCCAATTCATCGTATTGCTCAGGAATGACTGTTGGTAAATCCACGCTAATAGTGAATTCATTGAAACCTACACCAATGTTTGGTTGGAGAGGCATTTTGAATGAAAATGTGTCTTTATAATGAAGTCCGTCAATCACGAAAATATAAACAGAGTCTACAGATGAGGAGGGGAAATTTCTTACTACTTCTAATGAGAATTCTGAAGTGATTGAATGTCCCAAATTTGTTAGTGCAATATGCATTTCAATACTATCAACTGTTAAATCTAGTTCAGAAGGTGTAAAATAAACGCTGGAAGGCGTAATTTCAATTTCTGGATTTTCATGAGTGTTCAACGATATCATTGGGTCTCCATTCAGGAGTACTTGTGTACATGTACTTTCCCGATTTAGTGAGCTGCTCCCAGCTGTTTCTAGTTTTCGGATAGTCTCTTGCATCTGATATCCAAGGCTTTTTCCATAGTTATGGATGCCTAATTGATCATAGAATTCGCTAGAATATTGGTACAAGTCTCCTAAGAAGCCGATGTAAACAGAGGATATATAACCAATGGCTCCCGAGTTTGGTGCTTGAACGAAGTCTTCAGAACTTGAGTTGGATAACTGGAAAATATTACCATTATAACAAGAATTTACAAGCATTAGTGGATATTTACCTTGGTTGTTCCAATACGTTGGGTTATCCAAATTTATTTCGAAACCACTGCTTGAAGTTACAAAATGACCAAGATAACTGATTAGGCTTACTCCGTTTGAAATTCTATCTGTAATTGAATTTAGGATTGCAGGGTCTAATGGATTACTTGACGTTTTATAGAGCCTTGTTACATTGGCTCCTACGAGACTGTCCGTGATTTTGTTTTCGAGATTGTTCATTATCGACTGAAAGCTTAGTTGATCTGCTAAATCTGAACCTCCAGTAAAGTGGATAACTTGTTTCTGCCAATCTTTTTCTGCGCTGTTGTATATTGATGATGGATCTTGAGCTGCTTCATATTCAATTACTTTGTCTAAATATACTTGGAGCTCATCGTTTGTTCTAGCTGAAATTCTTCCTGTTGAAATTAAGGGAGTCCATTTTAATGGGCCCTCTAGATTTGAAGTGATACAAATGTCGCTTGATGGATGGCCAAAAGAAGGAAGTAATGATTGGTGAAACCTGGATGGATCAAACCGCGTTCCTGGACCATCGTTTCCAACAAAATTAGTCGTTGCTTCTCTTAGTCCTTTTCCCATAAGGAATAGTCCTGCAGGTTTTTGAGCAGAATTATTATAGATAAAATGCGCAAATCTGCGGATCCCATTAATGTGTTTCTCTATTCCTCCTCCGAATTGTTGATAGAGTTCTTCAACATTTGCCAGTATTGTATTGTAGTTTCCTCCAGAAGGGCTTTCTCGATATATCGCGTAATTTGTTGATGCTACTTGCAGTTTTTCGTGATAGATCATTAACAGGGCGCTATCAATACCAGATGGAATAGATAGAAAATCTGTAAAGCTCCCCGTTTCGTTCACAGGTGTGAGAGTAGAAACATCAGAAATTAAAGACGAATCAGCAAAAAATACAAACTGGTTAGTACTATTAGCACTGTTCGGAATTAGTGTAGAGTGGAAGCTCCCATTTGATTGAAGAGGAACCATTCGAGGTGTATCTCCGTGAACAATCATTATTGGAACGGAATAGGTTACCGCAGAGAGATCAAGACGTATTTTAGATTCGAGAAGGTTGTTTTCTACCTGAAAAGAAAAAGTGTTGGCGCCTGAAAAATAAGGGGTAGCTGGGTAGGCAATTGAATAATAGGTTAGTTGCTGATAATCTGTAGCCACACCGAGATCATCGATAATGTCAAAATAGAAAATAGAATTTCCATTCGTGAGTGCAGTTGGAGATATTTCCTGAGTACACTGGATTTGTTTGTAGCCTTTCCATGTTGTATCTTGAAGAGTTGCTCCAGTAGATCCTAATCGCCATCTTAAGTGATGATTGTCATATATTCCACTGATAGCGTTGGATGCTGATGATACTAAGGCGTGGAATATTGCGTTTGGAGCATCTGCTCCTGTGTAAGGGTTTTGGGTTAAAATTGGCTTTGTGCCGGTGTATCCTCCAGGGACTCCGTTTGATTTGGATTCACCCCAGCCTTCACCAGGTACAAAAAAAGAGCTTGATGCATCAGATTCCTTTTCTCCTTCATTGTATTCAGAGGTTAAGTTTTTTTCAGAGTATCGAAGAATATAGTTTGATGAAGTGTAGCTTGAAAAATCAGTGTCAGTTTCGATAGCGTAGCGCAAATTGTTATTTCCGCTATTCCAAGTAAAAAAATACTGTAATGTGTCATTGTATAAACTAATTCCGGGTGACCCGATAGTACTTGAGTCTAGGTATAGTGAAGAGTCTAGCCAGCTGTCATTGCGTTCAGCATAGAAAATAAAATAGTCTCCAGGATCAAAGCTGTTGTCTCCTCCATCTACTAGATGAATAGGGACCTCTTGCTCTTTTCCAAAGAGTTGAATGTTTTCAGGAGTGAAGGTTCCTAATGGAATTCCTGCACTAGATAATGTGTTGTAGTCTATGCGATAAAGTCCGTCATTTACAATTTTGAAACTATAGTATGACTGATTGTAGTCGATCCATTCGTTTCCATAAGTCTGTGAAAAGCCATTAGTTAAAAACGAAATAAAAAGTAAAAGAAGTATAGTAGTGGTTGATTTCATTTATCTAATTTGTAGTGTTACTTGGCTTATTAAGCTTTAGCCGTAAAGATATAACATGAGAATACAACGCTACCGATGCATCTCCAATGTCGGTAAATGCGTAATCCAAGAAAACGTTCTTGAAGTTTAAGCCTATTCCAATATTAGGCTGTATGTTCAATCGCTCTTGATCGTTAAAATCTTTAACATATTGCATATTTGAAATGCCAGCTCTCACGGCTACATAATTCTTAAATCCTAGGGAGATTCCAAGGTGAGGGTCTCCAGAAATAATTCCTGTTTTGATTACAGTGTTTCTTTTTCCGTCTGTGGTGATATCTAAATCAATTTCACCAGTAGCGTAAAGCCCTTTGCTGCCAAAATTGATTTTTTTGTATCCTCCCAAAATAAATCGAGGAAGAGTAAGCTCTAGTCCGTTTTCAGGAATTTCATTTCCTGTATTAATAAATACTTCTTGTGTTTCACTGTTTAATGTGAATATCCAAGCGTTAAATGTTGAGGTTACATCTCTGGCCATTCCACCGAATTTCCACCCATTTTTTGTTTCGTATTGAACTCCAGCATCTATTCCAAATCCCCAAGATTTTGCGAAATCACCTACTTTTCGGTGTATGATCTTTGCATTTCCTCCAATACTTAGTCCTTCAACCTTTGTTTTTCTAGCGTAAGAAAATAAGAATGCATAATCAGCAGCAGTGAAACTCGTCACACGGTCATAATCAATATTCCCATTATTGTCTATAAGTTGAGTTGTGTTTGGAATGTCGTCAACACCAAAACGGATAGCTGTAAATCCAATTGTACTTTTGTCGTCAATGGAGTGGGCAAGCCCTAGATAGTCGTACTTTGCTATTCCTGCAAAATATTCGGAATGCATGAGCCCAACCTCTAGCCATTTGTTCACTTTTGTTAGCCCTGCTGGGTTCCAGTAGCCTGAGCTAACGTTGTCACTTTGGGCAACGATTGCATTCCCTTGACCTAGAGCGTCTGCACCTACACCGATAGCCAAGAACTCATTCGAGTACTTAGGAGCTATGGTTTCAGTTAAGTTTTCCGATTGAGAATAGCAAAGCTGAATTGATATTGAAGTAATGAAAAGAATAGCGATCTTTTGAAAATTCATAAATACAGTAGTTTTTTTATATACCATAACAGCTTATTCTTCAAAAAATTGTGTTCTTTGTAAAAGGCGAACGATTAATAAACACAAATGTAATGGATATCGTTGTATAATTAAGTCTAGAATTATTTTTTCCCATATCTCAATGTTTAATATACCCAATCTATTTACCGCAGCCAATATGATGTCTGGAGTATTTGCTGTTATTTTTGCTTTATGTGGAAGGATAGATATTGCTCCTTTTTGCATTTTTATGGGCGCAGTTTTTGACTTTCTAGACGGATTTCTTGCTCGACAATTAAAAGTAAGCGGGGAACTAGGGAAGCAACTTGATTCGTTGGCTGATATGATCACCTTTGGTGTTGCTCCAGGGATTATTATGATGGTATTGTTGATATATTGCGGGGAGTTGGAATTAAACGGTTTTTTATATTCGATGCCCAGTTCAGTCTCTGTAAGTGTATGGTTGAATGATCTTTTTGATGGAAATACAGGTAATTATCTTCCGTTTATAGGATTGATTATTCCTTTTTTCTCATTGTTTCGTTTGGCAAAATTTAATCTAGATGCTCGACAAACTGATTCTTTTATTGGGTTAAACACACCTGCGAATACATTGTTCTTAATGAGCTTTCCGTTGGTGTATGTTTATCAATTTCCTGATCCAGCAATGGCCAAGGTGCTATTTAATCCAATATTTATTGCTTGTTCAATAATTATTATGAGTCTAATGTTGGTTTCAGAGTTGCCGTTCTTTTCCCTTAAAATAAAGGGGTTCGGATGGATAGGGAATGAAATTCGTTACATTTTCTTGTTAATAAGTTTACTATTTATTGTCTTTTTCAAAGCGTGGTCTTTAGCATTAATAGTATTTTTGTACCTGATTTTATCACTGATAGAAAATAAGATTCTTAAAAGAACGCAGAATGAAGTTTAAAGCAGAGATTGATGTAATGCCATTAGATGCATTACTCGACCCACAAGGAAAGGCCGTAACAAGTAGTATGAAGACGGTAGGTTTAGAAGCAATTGAAGGAGTACGCATAGGAAAGCACATCCGACTTTTTGTAGAGGCTAATTCAGAAGAAGAAGCAGGCACGAAAGTTGATGAGGCTTGTAAGAAAATACTTTCTAATCAAATAATGGAAAGTTATACGTACTCGTTAGAAAAGGCATAGATCATTCGTTTGATTTGAACTTTTTTAATAGTTGAGCGTATAATTTCTTGATTAATAATTGAATTTATGACAGATCACGCAGAACAACCGCCTAAGAAAAAAGGAAACGGAGGATATATAGCCGTTATTTTACTGTTGTTATTAGGGCTTGCGATCATGGGGTATTTATGGTCGGATAAGAATTCGGAATTGAATAAATGTTCCAATGATAATAAGAGATTGACCACCGATATGACTGGCATGAATGACATGATGGAAGGTTATGTTGGGAATATGTCTAATGATTTAAAAACGGATTTTCAGAATATGTTGAGTACGTATGATGCTCTGTTAGAGAAGGATGCTTCTCAGGCAGATAGCATAAACGCTCAGAAATCTCGTATTGAAGATTTGTTAGAACAGGTGAAGCGTGGTAAAATGACAGCACATCAGCTTTTCTTGATGCGTAAGGAGAATGAAACTCTTCGTGGTATTATGAAGGGCTATGTTGTTCAGATTGATTCGTTAAATACGTTGACGTATCAATTGCGCTCAGATCTTGAAACAACCAGTACCGAGCTTTCGTCTACTCAGAGTGAACGTGACGAGCTTCAGGGGATTGCAGAGAATCAAGGGCAGCAATTGGATAAAGCTAAGAAGTTAAGTGCTTATAACTTTAAATCCATGGCATTGAAGTCTAAACTTGGTGGTACGATGACGGAAACGAATCGTGTTAGAAATGCAAAGCAAATTGTTTCTAACTTTACAATTGGAGAAAATTCAGTAGCTTCCGCTGGGAATAAGGTTGTTTATATGCAGATTGTTGATCCTTCAGGGAAAACACTGCAATCTAAATCATCTAACATTGTAGATACGGAAAATGGAAAAATCGCCTTTTCAGATAAACGTTCTATAAATTATACAAGGAGTAGTATTGATCTTGCGATATACTACGATTTAAATACACAAGAACTTCAAAAAGGAAATTACATAGTGAGAATTTATTGTCAAGGTCAGTTGATCGGGAGCGATAGTTTTACACTCAAATAGTTAAAAAAAGAATGGTTAATATTTTTATAGCAAACTTAGATTGGGAGATCACTTCAGATGATTTGAAAACTACGTTTTCAACTTTCGGTACCGTGACTTACGCTCATGTAGTGTATGACCGCCAAACGAAAAAGTCTAAAGGGTTTGGTTATGTGGAGATGGAGAATAGTGACAATGCGATTAACGCAATCGAGGCACTAAATGGAGTTGAGGTAAACGGAAGAGCGATAGACGTTAAGGTTGCGTCACCAAAAGGGAATCGTCCTGAGAAGAAGTCAGAGGAAAAGAAACCGGCTTACAAAAAAGATAAGCCAAACCATAAGAAAAGGTATTAATTCTTATTTCTATTCAATACATGTCAGCAATAGATCAAGGTCACGTTGAAGTGTCCAAAACAGAAAATGGAATAGCTACGATTGAATTCGGACATCCATTAAGCAATTCCCTTCCGGGTAAAATTCTACAAAAATTAGCGAATACAATTTCTGAGTTAGGCGAGATGTCTGATGTGTCAGTGATTATATTGAAGTCTGCGGGTGATCGCGCTTTTTGTGCAGGAGCGAGCTTTGATGAATTAATATCAATTAAGGATATTGATACAGGAAAGAAGTTCTTTTCTGGGTTTGCTAATGTAATTAATGCTTGTCGAAAGTGTCCTAAGTTTATTATTGGACGTGTTCAGGGAAAAGCTGTTGGTGGAGGAGTAGGTGTAGCATCGGCAGTTGATTATTGCTTCGCTACGAAACATGCTGAGATTAAGCTTTCTGAGTTGGCTGTCGGAATTGGACCTTTTGTGGTTGGCCCTGCGGTTGAACGAAAAGTTGGAACTTCGGCAATGAGTCAACTGGCAATTAATGCCACTGAATGGCGTTCTGCACAGTGGGCACAAATAAATGGGTTGTACGCAGAGTTGTTTAATTCTGTTGAGGAAATGGATGAGGGGATTTCGATCTTGGCTACCCGTCTTTCAAAGTCTAATCCCGAAGCAATGAGAATGTTGAAAAATGTTTTTTGGCAAGGGACTGAGAATTGGGATGAGTTGTTAAAGGAGCGCGCTGCCATGAGTGGTGAATTGGTTCTTTCAGAATTTACAATTAATGCTATTAATAGTTTTAAAAAGAAATAGAATTCTAAGTGAATTGGAGTTTAGAGGAGCTTAACGGCTCCTTTTTTGTTTTTTGTAATTAAAATCCTTTAATGTTTAACATTTCTTGAGTTAGAGTGATATGAATTTCTTCTAGTGTCGGTTCTAATATTAGTGTTATGGAGCTTGTTGATGGTGGATTATTTTATTTTGTGATTATATAGGGAGGCTAAATAAAGTACTAATGAGAACTAATTGACACAGTTAAAGTTTTTGACGAAATAATTTGTTCAAGTTGTCATTAAAGTTTTGACGGTATACATAGTAGGCGTACCCGCCATAGACGATTACCTTTTCTGGATAGGCATGCTTGTGGATTTTGGTTCTTCTGATTATTTGTGCGCTGGTGGGAGATATGAGACCAAAAACTTGAGCACCATGAATTTCTTCAACGGAATAAAAGCGGTCTCGATCTTGATCAAGATGCATTTCCCCTTTCCATTTTTTTAGAGTGTGATGCGTAATGTCTTTTTTGTCTAGAATATTTCTGTTTATATCTATACGAATCATCTTGCTGTTTACGTGATCGAAAATGTAGGAAGTGTCATCTTTCACAAAGAGTGGATTGTAGTTAGGGCGAAAGACATATTTCCCATAGAATTCTTTTTTGTCTAGATATGCTCTGATTTCTGTTGATTGATTATTCCCTGGTCTGCTTTGTTGTTGAGTTTGATCTTCCCAGGTTGGTGCAGTTGTTGAAACATCATTGCTATATTTCCGTCTCAATCGTTCTTCTTCTCTCCTGAGTTCTTCTTTTGAGTCTCTTATTGACCTAAGATTACTACTATCTGTTATTGTATAGATGTCACGGGTGAATTTATCGTATTTTCCTATTTGGTAAAAATTCGTAGATTGTTTGTATTCACTTATGCTGTTAAATATAAGAGCTTCGCTATTGCTTGCCTTACAATCTTTGTAGTAGTAATCGTACTTATCAATACTATATCGTTTACCGATGAATAAAGTGTCATGTACTTTATGTAATTGATACATGCTGTCTTTACTGAGGATATGAAGACCGCCGTCACAATCTTTGAATAGTGATTTTGGATGAAAGGGGATTTGTAATTTTATTTCTGGTTTCATGTCTCGATTTAGGGCATATACATAATAAACTCTAAACCTGTTAAGCAAAAGAAATGTTCCAGTGGAATCTAGATGGAAATCCATTATGTAGTAGCTATGGTCTTTATAGACGATTTCCTTTTTGGATTTTGCACTTATTGTAATTTCCTCAATATTTTGACTTTTCATAGGGTCTTGTTGGCTATAGCTTCCAAGTTGAAACAAAAGAAAGAAAAGAAAGAGGATTTTTCTCATAGTTAACGTCTTAGGGATAGCAATTTAATCATCTTGTTGAATTTATGCTAGCTGTTAGGGTAGCAATTGAGTTAACGGGACGATTTGTTTAGTTAGCTTCGAAGTTTTAGTTTTGGGGATTTATTCTTATAGATCTTTACGGAAAGAAGAGTAAGTGTATAAATGAACGAATTAATTTGACATTGAAGTATATGTTATTTTATATGCAGTGAAAACCACTATTCTTTGATAATTCTGCCATACCGAGGAATCTTTTTGAAAAAGGGGTTGTTAATAAAACTAGAAATCATATCTTTGCAACCCCATTTTGGGGTAATTGTCTTATTATAAATAAATAAAACTGTGGATACATTAAGTTACAAAACCGTTTCCGCTAACAAGGAAACCGCTGATAAAAAGTGGTTTGTAGTGGATGCTGAAGGCCAAACATTAGGTCGTTTAGCTAGCAAGGTGGCGAAGGTTATTCGTGGAAAACACAAACCGAATTTCACGCCTCACGCTGACTGCGGAGATAACGTTATCGTTATTAATGCAGAAAAAGTGTCTTTCTCAGGTACTAAGTTGGTGAACAAAGAATATGTTCGTCACACTGGATACCCAGGAGGTCAAAAAATTACATCCGCCGAAGAGATGTTAAAGAAGCACCCAGAACGTCTTGTAGAGAAGGCTGTTAAAGGAATGCTTCCAAAGAACAAACTTGGACGCAAATTATTTACGAACCTTAAGGTATATACTGGAACTGAGCACACTCAAGAAGCTCAAAAGCCAGAAGTATTAAACCTTGATACATTCAAATAAGCATGGAAGTAATTAACACATTAGGAAGAAGAAAAACAGCTGTTGCCCGCGTTTATATGACGAAAGGAAAGGGTACTGTTACTGTTAACAAAAGAGACTATAAGGAGTTTTTCCCTGTAGCTGTTCTTCAATCAAAAATTGTTCAACCATTTGAGTTGACGGATACTGTTGATCAATATGATATCAAAGTAAATGTTGCTGGTGGAGGAATTAATGGGCAAGTAGAAGCAATCCGTTTAGGAATTGCTCGCGCGTTGGTTGAAGTAAGCGAAGAGAACAAACCTTTGTTGAAGGAAGAAGGATTAATGACACGTGATCCAAGAATGGTCGAGCGTAAGAAGCCAGGTCAGCCGAAAGCACGTAAGAAATTCCAATTCTCGAAACGTTAATATTTTTTCACTTCGCCTTGAAGCGAAAGTGATCGGTTGTTTAGTATCCAAGTTCTTGAGCATTGCGAAAGCCCCTCTTGAATTGATTACTAAAGGAACGTAAACAATTAAAAAAAAGACAAAAATGTCAAAAGTAAGTTTTGAACAATTATTAGAAGCAGGTGTTCACTTCGGACACTTGAGAAGAAAATGGAACCCAGCAATGGCGCCGTATATCTTTGAAGAGAAAAAAGGTATTCACATTATTGACCTTAATAAGACAATTGCACATCTCGATCATGCGAGTGCGGCACTTAAGCAAATTGCTAAGTCTGGGAAAAAGATTCTTTTCGTTGCTACTAAGAAGCAAGCAAAAGATATTATTTCGGAAAAAGTTAAAGCAATCAACATGCCTTACGTTACTGAGCGTTGGTCTGGTGGAATGCTTACAAATTTCCAAACTACACGTAAATCTATCCGTAAAATGACGGCTATCGATAAGATGCAAACGGATGGAACATGGAAAACATTGAACAAAAGAGAGCGTCTTTTCAAAACACGTCAACGTGAGAAATTAGATAAAAACTTTGGTTCTATTGCAGACATGACTCGTCAGCCTGCAGCGATCTTCATCGTGGATATTTCAAAATAAAACATTGCTTTGCAAGAAGCAAAACGATTGAACATTCCAATTTTTGCAATGGTTGATACGAACTCAAACCCTACAACGGTTGATTTCCCAATTCCTGCAAATGATGATGCAACAAAATCAATTTCTATTATTCTTGACACTATCTGCGGAGCAGTAAAGGAAGGTCTTGAGGAAAGAAGTGCAGCAAAGAACGAAGCGAAAAAAGCGCCAAAAGCGCCAAAAGCTGAGGCTCCAGCATCAACAGAAGCAACTCCAGCAGTGGAAGCTGCTCCAGTAGCAGAGGCTCCAGCAGTGGAAGCTCCAGCAACAGAGGCAACTACTGAAGGTGGAACGGAAGAAAGTAAATAAATAATTAAGTAAAACTCGTTCCGTTTTCGGGACATAAATACAATCTCCATGGCAATTACAGCTGCAGATGTAAACAAATTACGTAAGCAAACAGGAGCAGGAATGATGGACTGTAAGAAAGCACTAGTTGAAACTGACGGTGATTTCGAAGCAGCAGTTGATGTTCTTCGTAAAAAAGGGCAAAAAGTAGCCGCTAAACGTGGTGACAACGAAGCAAAAGAAGGTGTTATTTTCGCTGAAACTAAAGGTTCAGTTGGATACATTCTTCAATTGAATTGTGAAACTGATTTCGTTGCAAAGAACAGTGACTTCCAAACTATGATTAAATCAATCATGGCTGTTGGAATGGATAACGGTGTTGCTTCGAAAGAAGAGTTGATGGCTTTAGCATATGATGATAAACTATCAGTTGAAGAGAAATTGATCGAACAAATTGGTGTTATTGGTGAGAAATTGAATATTTCTAATTTTGCGAAAGTTGAAGCAGCAACTGTTGTGGCGTACAATCACCCAGGAAACCAATTAGCAACATTAGTAGGTTTAAGTAATGCTTCTGAAGTTGCTTCAGATGCAGGTAAGCAAGTTGCAATGCAAGTTGCGGCAATGAATCCATTAGCGTTAAGCAAAGATGGAATCGATGAGGCTACTATTGCTCGCGAATTGGAAGTTGGTAAAGATTTAGCTATTCAGGAAGGGAAACCTGCTGAAATGGCTGAGAAAATTGCTCAAGGTCGTTTAGGAAAATTCTTTAAGGAGAATACGCTAATGTCTCAAGCTTTTATCAAAGACAACAAGCAAACAGTTGAACAATTCTTGACTACTTCGGAGTCTGGATTGACTGTTACTGAATTTAAAAGATTTTCTCTTTCATAGAGAGTCTATATTGAATGAAAGCGCTTCGATTGATTTCGAGGCGTTTTTTTTGTTTTAAACTTTTCTTATGGCTAGCTGTTTGTGCTTTTTATAGCCCGTTTTATTGTCCTGGTCACTAACTGATTAATGATCTGTTGGCCATGATTTAAATACTGAATGATTCAGGAAGATTTGTTAATTGAAATGAAAAATGAGAGCCTCAATGAGCACGCTTAAAGCTTTTCACTCCACCCGATTGTTCTATCGCTGTGTCAATCAATTCTCAAGTGAAGCTGTTCTTTCAATTTAATTTAACCATGCCGAATTCACTATAGTTTAATGAGGATTGATTTCTTTTCTATCTTTTATGATGTTTTAGAATAGGCTAAATTGAAGTAAAAATAACTAACCCATTTTATTGGTTGTGATTTATCTATGGGAAGGATTTAGTTTTTATATATTCGTAGGGTGAAAGAGAAAATAAGAGAAGTCATTTTTGGTACATCCACGAAAGCAGGAAGGACATTTGATGTAGTGTTACTTGTTTTAATTATGCTGTCTGTTGGAGTTGTACTCTTTGAAAGTGTTCCTTCATGGAGTGTGAAATATGAGTTAGAGTTCTTTTACGCTGAATGGGTCTTTACTATTATTTTCACGATTGAATATATGTTGAGATTATTCGTGTCTAAGCGATCTTGGAATTATGCAAAGAGTTGGTGGGGAATTATTGACTTAATTTCTATTCTACCAGCCTTTATTAGTCCATTCATTTCCGGTTATACTTCCTTGAGAGCTATCAGGGCATTGAGACTGCTTAGGATATTTAGAATTTTAAATTTGAATCGATTTACATCTGAATCTCAAGCGTTGGCGCATTCATTGAGAGCATCGTATTACAAGATAATGGTATTCTTCATTTTTGTTTTTATGATGATGGTACTTACTGGTACATTAATGTATGTTATTGAAGGTGGCGCAAATGGTTTTAATAGCATTCCAGAGAGTATCTATTGGGCCATTGTTACTACTACAACTGTCGGCTATGGTGACATTACTCCTGTTACTGAACTAGGAAAGATCTTGGCATCGTTGATGATGATCACGGGTTATGTTATTATAGCCGTGCCTACAGGGTTGATTACCGTGGAAATGTCTAAGTATAAAGATGATGGAGCAAAAGACAATCTATGTGACAGCTGTGATCATGATAATCCATTTGGCTCAATTTACTGCAATCAATGTGGTAAAGAAATGCTAAACGGATAAAGTATTGTACCGTCTGAACCACAATTTTTCAATACCTATTTTGTAATATATTCCCAATATTGAGTCATTTAGTAATCATGATTTACACAATAATTTGTTGTGTAAATGAGCTTTTTTAGGACATTTTGTGGGTCAAATATTCAGTTGAAAAACAGTTTTTAGATAAATTACGACCACTTTTTTTGCTTAAAATCGGTTGATTTTCAAAATTTTGAAAATTAATTTTAAATGACGAATTTAAAATTTTAAAGAAAGTGTTATTAGATTCAATTCTTCTATTAAATCCAATAACCGTAAGCTTTTAGGTAGGTTTTTGTGCGGTTAAAAATAACCTGATAATTATGTGCGAAAACCTATCGATTTGGTTAACTTCTTAATTTATAGCATGTTTATTACATCTTTTATAGGTTGTGTATGTTAAAAAATGTTAATTTTACCCGCGGATAGGAATCGCCTCTATTAGAATTAACCCATCCCTTCACATAATTTAATTTAATCACTATTGAAAATGAAAAATTACGCAAACGTAATTTTACTCGTTTTTCTCTGTATTTGCTCGTTTAGTTTTGGGCAGGAGAGTGTATCAGGTAAGATTACAGACAAGAAAACAGGTGATCCAATCGCCGAAGTCAAAGTCCAAGTTGTTGGAACAAACATTGGAACATTAACTGATTTTAATGGGGAGTATTCCCTGAAGTTACCCGAAGGGGCGGATTCACTTGTCTTTAAATCGCTTGATTTTGAGAAATTGACCGTTGCTATCAATGGAAGGAGTGTTATTAATACAGCTTTGAGCTCCTTAGTTCAGAAATTGGAAGGAGTTGTTGTCACGGCGTTAGGAATAAAAAGGGATGAGAAAGCCTTAGGATATGCTGTAACAACATTAGATGGTGATAATATCCGTAAATCAAATCAAACAAATGTTGCCAATAGTTTGTCAGGAGTAGTAGCAGGTGCAAATGTTACAAACGCTTCCGGTGCAGCTGGTTCTGGGTCAAGAGTTGTTTTAAGAGGATTTGCTTCTTTAACTGGTAATAATGAAGCCCTTTATGTTATTGACGGAGTAAAGGTTAATAACGACTCTTATGTGCTTGGAGGAGAGTCTTCCACTGAATCTGTAAGTAATTCGAATAGAGGAATTGACATTAACCCTGAAGATATCGAATCTGTTTCTGTATTAAAAGGAGGTGCAGCGACTGCGCTTTATGGAATCGATGGGGCAAATGGTGTTATTGTTATTACTACTAAAAAGGGAAGTAATAATGAGAATACAGTTCAGGTGAACGCAGGAACGTCTTTAACTGTTTCTCAAGTAAATAGACTTCCACAGTTGCAACAACAGTATTCTCAAGGATCTGCCTGGTATAGTACTGATGGTGTAACACCAGAGTATTTGGGACCAGAAACTGGTTGGTTAACGAGCTGGGGACCTTCATATAATGATTTAACTTATGATTCTTCAGTAGATAATCCATATGATCAAAATGGTTCAATTATTCTTAAGCCAAATGCAAGTGATCCTAGCGTTAATATTTATGATAATCTAGGAGACTTTTTTAGAAACGGTATCTCAGCAAAAAATAACTTCACAATTAGCTCAGGAAATAAGAACGCTTCTTACAGACTCTCTGTTTCTGATGTTAGAGAATCAGGAGTAGTTCCATTAAATACTTTCAAAAGAACAAATGTTAGTTTCGCTTCGGGGCTTAATCTTTTCGAAGATAAATTGAATATTGTTACAACCGCAAATTATATTAATTCTGGAGGTCGCCGTATTCAACAGGGATCAAATCTTTCTGGAATTATGTTAGGCCTTCTTAGGACTCCCATTACATTTGATAACTCAAATGGGATTGATTCTAAACCTTGGAATGACCCATCAGCCTATGAGCTTGTAGATGGTTCTCAAAGAAACTACCGAGGAGGTGGTGGATACGATAATCCATTTTGGTCAGTAAATAAAAATCAATTTTATGATAACGTAAATAGAATTATTGGAAATGTACAAGCATCGTACGAATTTTCAAAATGGGCTGTTTTAGGAATGAACGTTGGTTTAGATCGTTATTCTGATGATCGTAGACAAACTTACGCAATTGGATCTAGAGCATTTCCAAATGGTAAAATTGTTGAGCAAACAATTGGAGTGTCTCAAACAGATGCATATTTGACTATGTCTGGAAAAGGATATATCAATGCGGATAAAACCTTAGATTTAACGTATATCGTTGGACTTAATGCGTTTAACTATAACACAGACAATTTGTATACTGTTGGTAATGGATTTGCTTTTGAAGGTTTTGAAAACTTAGCGAATGCAAGTACAATTAATTCTACGAATACAATTGATAACTATAAATCACTTTCTGGATTTACTAGTATTGATCTTGGATATAAATCAATGTTATATTTAACGTTGACTGGTCGTCAAGACTATGATTCTAGATTTATCGTGCCTTCAAAAGAATTTAAAATGGCTGATATAGGTTTCGGATATCCTTCAGTTTCTTCAAGTTTTGTTTTCTCTGAGCTTTTTGCAAAGAAAAAAGGACGTATCATGGATTTCGGAAAGCTTCGTATTTCTTGGGCTCAAATTGCAAAGGGACCTAATTTGTCATATGCAACTACTACTACCTATGGGACTGTTTCTGTTGGAGATGGATGGACAAATGGATATTCTTTCCCTTATCAAAGTTTAACAAGTCTGTTGTTAGGAAATACTCAAGGTAATACACAATTAGTACCTGAAAAATCGAATGAATTTGAAGTAGGTACATATCTAGCTTTCTTTAATAATAGATTAACAGTTGATGTAGCGTACTACAATAGAAAAACAAAGGATGCAATATTGTCTGCTGCAGTTTCTGCAACAAGTGGATATACTTCTACAATTTTAAATACTGGAGAAATGCATACAAATGGTGTTGATGTGGCTGTAAGAGGGGTTCTTGTTAAGAAGAAGGACTTTTACTGGAGCTTAGGTTCAACATTTTCGAAGTATAAAACAATTGTTGACAAGTTAGCAAATGGTTTGGATCAATTATTCGTTGCTGGATTTACAGGTACTGGAATTTACCATATTCCTGGTGAAGAATTTGGACAGATTTACGGTGGAGATTATGCACGTACTGAAGACGGGACATTAATTATTGATGATGATCCATCAAGTGCAACTTATGGTTACCCAATTGCAGATCCTGAATTGAAGGTGATTGGAAATCCAAACCCTAAGTTCTTATTAGGAATAAATAGTAGTGTTGAGGTTAAGCGTTTCTCTCTTTCTTTCTTGATTGATATGAAGGTAGGTGGACAAATGTGGAATGGTACTCAGGGGGCGTTAACATTCTTCGGAATGAGTGCGTTAACAGAAGATCGTGATTTGCCTGGGAATACGTCTCATGTGTTTGAAGGAACTCCAGGTCATTATGATGCAGATGGAAACTTAATAGTTGGATCTGGTGAAAATGATGTAGAAGTTGGTTTGAATGAAGATTGGTATACTGGAAATGGTGGAGGATTTGGAAGTGTTTCTTCTCAATTTATCCAAAATGCTTCAACGTACCGTTTAAGAAATATTACTGTTGGGTATGATATTCCAGTAAAAGGAAGACATGTTAAAGAATTGAATGTATTCCTTACAGGAAATAATTTGTTATTGTTCACGCCATATGAAGGGATTGATCCAGAAACGAGCCTTACGGGATCTTCTAGTAATGGTCAAGGATTAGACTATTTCAATATGCCTAATACGCGTTCAGTAACAATCGGTTTAAACATTAAACTATAAAAAACGAATTATGAAAAAGATCGTAATATTAATTATGGTTCCGATGCTTTTTATGATGATATCATGTGAAAAGTATTTTGGAGATATTAATCAAGACCCGAATAACCCAACGGAAGTCACTCCTGAAGTAATTCTTCCAGGAATTCAAGCCACAATGAGCTATTCTTTTGGAGGTGACGGAGCGAGGTTTTCAACTATTTTAAGTCAACACATAAAAGGAGTATCCAGACAGTGGGCTGTTATAGAGCAATATACCTTTATTGGTGAAGACGTCAATACTTTGTTTGGTGTTAATCTTTACGCAGATGTTCTGATGGAACTTAATAATCTGAAAAGATTAGCTACTGAAAATGAGTTTAATCACTATAATGGTGTTGCTAAGGTGTTAGAAGCGCAAACGCTACTTTTTATTGCTGATTTTTGGGATTCATCGCCTTACTCTGAGGCGTTCCAAGGATTAGAAAATCTACAACCAGCCTATGATTCTCAATCTGAGTTGTATGCAACTATCTTTCAACTGTTACAAAGTGCAAGAGAAGATTTTGCTAAGCCTGGTGGAGTGTCCGTGCCTGGAGGAGATGATCTGTACTACACGGGAGATATTGGAAGTTGGATTGGATTATCAAACTATATTGAGGCAAAAGCTAATTTACGTTTAGCGGTGAATGATAATACTAAATATCAGGAAGCGTTGAATGCAATAACGGCAGGTGGCTTGATTGGAGATATGAGTTACCCATATTCTGGAGGCGTTAATTCAAATCCAATGTATCAATTTAACGAACAACGTGGAGATTGCACAATTGGAACGAAAATATCAGAGATGTTGACTGCGTTAAATGATCCACGTACGGCTCTGTATAATCAACCGTTTGATGCCGCAAATACTTACATCACTGCATCAATGAGTCACAAGATCGAGACATTAGTTGAACAGAAATTTATTGAGACTGAATGTGTGTTTAATATTTCTGGTGCCGCAGCGGCTCACCCTCTTTATCTTGAGGCTATCCAAATGGCATTACAAGCTGAAGGTATAGTACAGTCAGATATTGACAACTATATAGCTCAAGCGGAAGTAGATCCTGGATCTGGATCTCTAACTTTGGAGCATATAATAAATCAAAAATACTTGGCATTGTTCTTAGATCATGAGACATATACTGATTGGAGAAGAACAGGGTTTCCTACGTTAACTCCAAATGTAGGCTCTCAAATTCCACTGAGATTCCCTGTCTCTCAGCGAGAATTAAACCTGAACGCAGGTAATGCTTCTTATGTTACAATTTACACGCCTGTAAGTTGGGATAATTAATATTTGTGTAGGCTTTTGATATAAAAGACTATTTGTTTGGAGTGGTTCTACCTTTTAGGTAGAGCCACTTTTTTTTGATGAGACGATGAAAAAAAAACTCCCTCGAAAACGAGAGAGTTTATTTATATATGGTCGTTCCATCTATCCGACTTTTTGATGTATCGGGAAAATGGAATCGGAAAAAGGATCAACAGTAGCTGATCCTTTATACTCGTTGATGATTACATCATTCCAGGCATTCCTCCAGGCATTCCTCCTGCCATTGCTCCTGCTGCAGCAGCTTCATCAACAGGTTCGTCCGCAATTACACATTCCGTAGTTAATAGCATAGATGCAATAGAAGCTGCATTTTCCATAGCGATACGCGTCACTTTTGTTGGATCAATAACTCCAGCAGAATATAAGTTGTCAAAGGTTTCTGTACGAGCATTATATCCAAAGTCGTCTTTTCCTTCTTTTACTTTCTGGACAATAACTGCACCTTCTCCACCAGCGTTAGCAATGATTTGACGTAATGGTTCTTCAACTGAACGGCGTACAATTGCAATACCAGTCATTTCATCATCATTTTCAGCTTTAAGTGGGTCTAAAGCATCTAAGGCACGAATTAGAGCAATTCCTCCGCCAGGAACAATTCCTTCTTCTACGGCCGCTCTAGTGGCAGCTAATGCATCGTCAACACGGTCCTTTTTCTCTTTCATCTCTACTTCCGTTGGGGCTCCAACATATAGAACTGCAACTCCTCCAGCTAATTTAGCTAAACGTTCTTGCATTTTTTCTTTGTCGTAGTCAGATGTTGATGATTCAATTTGTGCTTTAATTTGACCTACACGTGCCTCAATATCATCTTTTTTCCCAGCCCCATTAACGATTGTTGTATTGTCTTTGTCAATCTCCACTTTTTCAGCAGTTCCTAACATATCTAATGTTGCAGTTTCTAAAGATAATCCTCTTTCTTCTGAGATAACTTG
>JAKVAS010000035.1 GCA_022448165.1 Crocinitomicaceae bacterium
ATCATTATTGCTTCCAGGAGCAGCAATTCCACTTAAATCTCCTTTTATATCCATGAGCAAAGAAGGAATGCCCTTCTTTGAAAGTTGTTCCGCAATTACTTGAAGGGATTTCGTTTTTCCCGTACCTGTTGCTCCAGCAATGAGTCCATGACGGTTAAGCGTTTTTAGTGCAATTTTTACATGGGAATCAGGAACGGGTTCTCCGTCAAGCATTGCTCCTCCAATGGTTATAAAGTCACCTTTAAATGTGTGACCATTTTGTATGTTTTCTTGAAATTTTACCGTCTTCGACATGTTGCGATTTTTTGAACAGTATAAATATAAGTTAGTTTTCTATAATCTAATAAGGAAAGGTAGAATGAAGAGGGCATAAAAAAGGAGGGACAAGCCCTCCTCTTAACTATTACAAATCGTATTAACAATTGAGCTTTCGTGTCAATTGTTATCCGAAAAGTTTACCAATCATTCCACTGATTCCTCCTTCTTTATCATCTCCTTCTTTTTTATCATCATCGTCACCGTCAAAAAGGTCAGTAAAATTTCCAATCATTCCAGCGATTCCGTCTTCACTGTTTTTACCATCAGAAGAAAGCTTGCTTGTTACCTGACTTAAAATACCTGGGAGTGCTCCTTTTGCTTGACTCGCAACTCCTTCAGGAATTCCTGTTTTCTTTACTAAACGATCAATAAAGTCGTTTTCAACCTCTTCGGCTACTTTATTGTCATCATCAGTGTTGTCATTTTCAGATAGAAGACTTGACATGGCTTTAGGATCTTTGCTGAATCTAGAGGTGATTGCACTAAGCGCTTGTTTTGCAACTCCTTCCGCTTGATCTGATGAAACTCCAAATTTATTAAGAAGCCCTTTGATTGTTTCGTTTTCTAGTAAGTCTTTTACGTCTATCATTATTTTTTATTTATCTTCCTAAGATAATATTATTGGTTTTAAAAAAGGAAAACCACCTGTTTTTTCGATTAGCAACCCTATTTTTTCGATGACTTGTTTAGTTATCTGTAACGGATTAGGAATGTGATTGATAAAATCAGAATTGGGTAACCCTACAGGTGTAAATTACTTGGATGGTAAGCAATTATGGATAGAAAATTGGTCGCTTTACTTGAAGCTCCAATCATATTGATCCAGTTCACTAACACAAGCGGTTAATAAGTCAATACTTCCTCTAATATCCTCTTTATGCGCCATTTCAATTACTTGGTGTAAATGACGGGTTGGTATAGAAACAGCTCCTGCAATAGAACCGCCTTCTGTCATGCGTTGAATTCCAGCGGTATCAGTTCCTCCAGCTGTTAAAATTTCTGGCTGCCATTTTATGTTGTGGTTGTCCGCAGTTTTTTTCATGTAATCAACCATTCGGTAATCACAGATCGTTGAAGAGTCCATTAGTTTAATGGCGGTCCCTTCACCTAGTTTTGTGATCATTTCGTGTGCGGCTGCTCCAGGAAGATCAAAGGCAATAGTTGTATCTAGTCCAAAGCCAAAATCTGGATTAATACGCATAGCAGCAACATTTGCTCCTCGAATACCTACTTCTTCTTGTACCGTGAATACACCGTAAATATCGTACGGAACAGTTTTGTCTTTTAAATCACGGAGCATTTCAATAAGAATGAATACCGCCAAACGGTTATCTAAGGATTTACCATTTACGCAATCACCCATTTCGATAAATTCACGCTCACGAGTGATAGAATCACCAACGGATATGATTTTTTTAACTTCCTCAGCGGACATTCCTGTATCAATGAAATAATCACTAATTTTTGCAATCTTGTTTCTTTCCTCGGTGGTCATAACATGAATCGGCTTTGAAGCCATGACACCAATAACATCCTTTTTTCCATGAACGATTACCCGTTGTGCAGTCAGCGTTTTTGGATCAAATCCTCCAAGTGTGTGAAAACGAACAAAACCGTTGTCGTCAATATGTGTTACAATGAAGCCTATTTCGTCCATGTGAGCTCCAATCATAACTTTCTTGTCTCCAGTTCCACGCTTAATTGCATAAACATTACCAAGGTTGTCTGTTTCTATCTCATCAACCAGGTGCTTTACTTCATTAATTACGAGTTCTCGAACTTTTTGTTCGAATCCTGGCGCACCTGGTGTGGTGCATATTTTATTTAGCAGTTGCGTATCTATTGACATGTAAGTTTTCTTTGGTGAATAAATGTACAAATAATCGGCTAAGGCTCTAAAATCATAAAGACATATTATGAATTTTTTAGTGTTGAGAGCAGAAGAGGTTTACTAGAGATGAATTACTCTGTATAAATCATTATTTGACGCTTTCAATCTAGGTTAACAGTAGTTTACTGTGAAACGTAAGGTTTTCTTCTTTTGTTAATTGGGTTTTTCTACTATTCGTAAAGAATTATATAATAGATCTCGATAAAGCGTAAATTTGCGGTATGAAAACTTTGATAGTCCTCTTGTTAGTTTTGGGCGCAGCAATTGCGGTTACTTATCCTTTAATGCAACCGAAGGAAGACAAACTTCCTGTAATTAACCCTACAGATGTAAAGGAAGAAATGATGGATGCGGAAGTGTTACGTCTTGGATATGGGCATACCATTGGTTCATTTTCGTTTAAAGATCAATTGGGGAGAATTGTTACAGATGAGGATGTAGACGATAAAATTTATGTCGCGGAGTACTTTTTCACGACTTGTGGAACGATTTGTCCTAAGATGAACAAGCAAATGCAGAGAGTCCATAAAGCATATTCGGGAGTAGATGATTTCATGATTTTAAGTTTTACGGTAAATCCAGAAGTGGATTCTGTGGAACAGATGAAAAGATATGCGGACGGACACAAAGTTGACCATGATCAATGGAGGTTTTTAACTGGAACTAGAGAAAAACTTTACGAGTTAGCCAGAAAATCATTCTTTGTTTTAAAGCCGGCAGAGGCTCAAAACCTTGGAGATGCTGGAAGTGATTTTATTCACACGAATAATTTTGTTTTGGTAGATAAACAAAAGCGCATCAGAGGTTATTATGACGGAACATCAACCGAAGAGGTAGATAAGATGATTCTCGATATAAAGCGTTTGCAAGAAGAATGATTTTCATTAGCTATGTTGTTTTAATCTCTATAATAGTGCGGCAAAATAAAACGAGATTTATTTTTCAGAGATGAAAAATAGATCATAACAATCATCATTAGGCTCCGCTAGAAAAAAATCATTTGACGTAATGGTAGATGTTAATTTTGTTTCATTTTTCAATAGGCGCTTCCGATTAATTCTGTTCAGTATATCATAAGGTATTTGTAATAAAAATCTGGGAAGAAGGTATTGTAAGTTGAATATGTCGAATCGAGTAATTTTTCTCACGTATTCTTTATTTTTAGAATAGTATTCGCGTACATTTTCTTTTCCGAAAACACCAAACTCGGTTACATTGACAAATTTCTTTTTTAGTAAAAGAGAGAGTTCGGGAGCTAAGTATTCTCTAATGTGCCATGGGTTTCGAGTGAGGGATTTTTTCTTATTTGGTGTTGTCAGAATTAATTTCCCTTTAGGTTTTAATACTCGGTATATTTCATTAAGAAATTCTTCGTCATTTTTAATATGCTCAATAACTTGAAAGGACACGACAAAATCAAAATAATTATCAGGAACTCCTTTTAAGGGAGGGACTTTCATTTGAATAAAACTTATCTTGTCCGAAGAGATTAATATTTCATTGGACAACACATCGGGTTTGGCTTTGTCTAGGGTTATAAATTTTTTAGATTTTTCTGCAAGATGTTCGATTCCATATCCACACCCCGTTCCTATTTCCAGAACCGTACCATGAATAATTTTTGCAGACTCGAGATATGCGAATAATGATCTCTGATAAATTGAATTGTCGGAAGTATCATTATGACTTATACGTTCCGCAGTTTGTAATAATTTCATATTGGGGAGTTTTTAATGAAATTATTGGTTGCTTCAATGAGATAGAGTCAAGAAAAGAGGTAAACGCTGCACGAAGCAGGGTAGAGAGAAGAGTTTTTAATAACTGATATTGATTCCGAACAGACGGAAACAGACGTTTTCTTGAAGTTAAAAGCTTGTTAACTAGCGATTTGATATATTCTTACATTGTTTCGTCTTCCAATTTCATTTGAAAGGTATGGTTGCAAATATTCTTCTTTTAATTGGCTTTCATCATAGATGATTAAGTAGTGTGCTCCCCAAGAAATCCATAACTCCATACGTTTTGTTAAATCAGTGATTTCTTCAATCTTTTTATTTTTCATCATCCAAAAACTTGTATAGCCTTTTCTATTCATTAGGTAAAGGGAAATATTGATGCTTTTATCAGACAGAGAAATCACCTTGTCTTCTTTGGTTATTCCAATGGAAGAAAGGTACGGCTCAATGTTAGTTAATTCCGCTTTTGTTTTTGCATAGTTCCAATGATACCAAGTCCAAAAATCTCGGGTTTCGTTATCGATTATTGGAGAATTGATGACCCAATTTTGGTCAACGCGATATTTAATCCGTGTTTGGATAGCGGTAGAGTATATTAGGAGCCCGAGAAGTGCTGAACCGATAATCTTTGAGCCGATGTGAGTGAAAACTTTCTGATTAGTATTTTTTAAAAAGAATAGGCAACTTAAAAGTATTAACGGAACGATTATCGTAAGGTTTATTAAGTAATAATCGTGTACATCAAATACTTGAAAGAATAATATGAGGTATAGAATTACTCCGAAAAGTATAATAGATGTGAGTGCAAATATCCCCGTATTCCTGCCTTTTTGTTTAAAGGATATAAAGATGAAAAACACAAACAATCCAACCAGGATATAAGGATTGAAAAATTCGGGGGTTAAGGAATAAATTAGGCTACTCCAGTTGTTTTGAATATTTTCCCAAGACATCTCCCAAATGGGCATTGTTCCTTGCAAGAAGATTTGTGATAAGTGTTTAGAATTGTAATAATCAACATACTTGAACCAAATTACGAAAAGAAGTAATGTGGATAGATAGGGTAGAAAATGTTTCCATCGAGTTTTCCATGATTTTTCTATAATAACTTGCCATAGAAAGATGGCTCCAAATCCGAAAAATAAAAGAAGAGCTGTTAACTTAAATAGTCCTGCAAAAAGAAAAAATACACATGAGTAGAGAAGAGGTTTTTGACTTCTTTTTTTAAGAAAAATATAGGCATGATATGACCCGATTAATGCTAGACCAAGTGCATTTGTATTGATCAGAAAGTTGTTTCCATAATATCCGAGGAGGGGGGATGTAAAAAAGAAGATGGCAACAAAAGTGCTCCAGAATTGATTGTTTAGCAATTGGTTGGCTGCTTTTTTTAAATAGAATATTCCGAATAAAAGAATAGAAAAACTAATTAATCGATAAATCCAGTATTGCTTGCCTGTAACTTTCCAAACATTGCCAACTACATAGTAGAGAAGTGGAAACTCACTAATTGTTTTTCCATCGCCTTCATCTCCTTGCCAATAAATTTCAGGTTCAAGAAAGGGAAGATCTTGTTCGTAATAATGATTTGTAATGGAGAGACAATCTGCTTGCCTCCATTGATGCCTGGAGAATGGTCCTTCATTTATAGATTCAAATTGTCCATAAAACCATGCAGTTCCTATAAAAAGAAGAAAGAAAGGTAGGTGAAGTTTGAGTAGGTTTTGAAAGCGGGGCATGTTATTCTTTTTCGTCTTCTAATTCCTGTAATATTTGATTAACATCTTCTTCCGTTGAAGATAATTTTGTTTTACAAATTTTGATGAGTTCAGAAGCGCGCTTTACTTTATCACTTAATTCATCAACGGAAATTTCACCATCTTCGATGTCGGTAACAATCTGTTGTAATTCATCGAATGCCTTTGTATATTCAAGTTTCTTATTCATTTTATTGGATTGGAGCTACATCTTTTCGAGTGCATAACTAAAATTCATCGAATACTTGATGGATTAAATTATCTTCCCCGTTGAGAGTCCTTTTAATGTCAAAGATAATAAAAGTATCTACTACGATTTGTAGAAAAAGTGCTCTTCAAACTTTGTCATTATCACCTCTGTGTACTTCAAAAAATTTCATTGAAAGAATATTAGATTACCAACAGTTATTTATCATTGATAAACGGTAATGGCAGATCATTCAATTATTTATTATGGATGTTCGATTTGGGCCATCTGATTAGAGAAAATGGCTAATTTTGCACTTTGTTAAAAGTTAAATATTTAAAGTTTATGATGAGATCAACATTTACAAAACTTTCGCTAATTTTTATTCTAACTACTACGCTAGTTTCATGTAATAAATATGAAGAGGGTTCAAATTATTCTTTGCTAACAGCTAAAATGAGAATAACAGATACTTGGAATTCAACGTCTTATTCCATTGAGACTGTTCTTGGTACAACAACTGAAAACACGATGGTTTTGGAAATTGATTCTGATGGAAATTTTACTCAAACAACAACTGTGAGCCCTTTTCCTGAGTCAGTTACAACTGGAACTTGGGGGTTTAATTCTGACAAGACGGCTTTATTGTTAACAGAAGGTAGCAATGTTGATACTTGGGATATAATTAAGCTAAAAAATAAAGAGCTTAAGTTGAAACAGGTGGGTTCTGTTTTGGGATCTGAAACAACAACAGTCATTGAATTCAGCGGTGAGTAGTATAAACTAAAACCTAAGTGGGTTTTGTTGTAAAAGGCTGTTTAGATTACTTTCTAAACAGCCTTTTTTTATATTTTATGAAAGTATTCCTAGTCATCGGGAGGGTTATCTTTTACTAATTCTACTTTTGATTCAAGTGCAAAAGAGGCCGTTTTGGTTTGAATAGTGCTCCCTTGATTTGCAGGGTTTTCGGGAGAAATGGTTTTGCCATTAATTGTTGTAATGGAATATCCACGTTTTAATACATTGATAGGGTCCATTAATTGAACTGAATGTGTGATGTGATTTAGTTCTTGTTGAGCTTTTTGAAACACACTTTTGGTGATTCGGGGGATTTGCTCCTTCCGATTATGCAAAATCAGACCTTGTTCTTTAAGTTGTGAACGAGTCGAAACTTTTATGTTTTGCGTTAACCGATCAACAATTTCTTTGTGTCGCTGAAGGGAAAGACGAACACCAGATTTAAATTTTCGACTTGTGGTTAATAAGTAATGTTGCTCCCGCATTACGGCTTGTCCAGAAACTTGTTTGAATAGGCGTAAACTACCTGTTAAAGATTGTTTGGCTTCATTAATGCAAATTAATGAACTTCTTTTTATTTGTTTATATGCATCTTGAACTGGAATCGAGAATTCATGAAATGCTTGAATTAGAAAATCGCCTAATTCTGTCGGTGTAATAGCATTTCGATAGGAAACCATTTCTGCAACAGTAAGGTTGGTAGAGTGACCAATTCCAGTTAATACGGGAATTGGAAATGTTGCAATTGCTTCACAAAGTGAAAAATTGTTATAACAAGATAGCCCAACTTCACCGCCACCACCTCGCACGATTACAACTAAATCGAAATGTTCTTTTACACGAGAAATTTGGTTTAATTGT
The DNA here is from genome assembly GCA_022448165.1 of Crocinitomicaceae bacterium. Lineage (GTDB taxonomy): Bacteria > Bacteroidota > Bacteroidia > Flavobacteriales_D > Crocinitomicaceae > UBA4466. Next base: position 7,549 of record JAKVAS010000035.1, read on the forward strand.
TTGACGATAGAATTTGCAGCATGATCGCCTTGAAGATAGGCAGGGAATAACATGTGAAAGAAATTGTAATTCCATTCATTTCGCTCTATCACTTGCATGAAATCGGAAAGCCCTTTACTGGATTCGGCTGAGATAATCGCAATTCGTTTTGGAAGCAAAGGAAAATTTAATAGTTGATTTCGGTTTAGTAAGTTTAGAGAATTTAGCTTTTTGAGAGTGGCTTGACGCTCTTTTTGAAGTTCACCTAATGTATAGTTGGGATCAATGTCCTGGATTTGTAAACTCAGACCATAGGTTTCATGAAAGTTTATTTTGACTTGCAATAGTAAGGTTGTGTCTTCTTTCAGAGGTTCCTTTACTGTATTAATGAATTTTTGGTTGATTCGATCAAAATTATGTTTCCAAATTGATCCGCTAATTTGAGCTACGATTTTCCCTTCGTCTTTTTGCAATAGTTCTGGGAAGCAGTGCCCACTGGGAAACCGGTTTAATTTATGCATTTCTGCTTTTACCCAGTATAGATGCTGATATCGATCTTCTATCGTTTTACGAATGGAAGAAACAACTTGCTTCAGCGTAAATATTTTCGGCACATCTGTCATTGAATAATTAAAGATAGTTCAATTTTCCGCATGGTTTTCTAAATTTGCACCTTTCCAAAAAAAGCAAACAATGGCAAATATTCAATCCTACGACTTTAACGGCAAAAGAGCACTTATTCGTGTTGACTTCAATGTGCCTTTAAATAAAGAAAATTTTGAAGTAACTGATGATACGAGAATTCGTGCTGCGGCTCCAACAATTCAGCATATTTTGAAAAATGGAGGAAGTGTTGTGATAATGTCGCATTTAGGACGTCCAAAGAATGGGTTTGAATCTAGATTTTCATTGGAAAATATTGCTGATCATGTTTCTAAAGTAGTAGGTGTTAAGGTTAAATTTGGTGGAGATTGTATTGGTCAAGAAGCGCTTGAGATGAGTCAAAGCCTACAACCTGGCGAGGTGATGATGTTGGATAATGTAAGATTTTACGAAGATGAGACGGCAGGAGTCGAAAGTTTTGCGGAACAATTATCTAAACATGGAGATGTATATGTTAATGATGCATTTGGAACTGCACATAGAGCACACGCCAGCACAACAGTTGTAGCAAAGTTTTTTCCGAAAGACAAAATGTTTGGCTTTCTAATAGAAGGAGAAATTGAGAGCGTAAATAAAGTGTTGAATAGTAATGACAAACCTCTAACTGCAATTGTTGGTGGTGCAAAAGTTTCTTCAAAAATTACAATTATCGAACGATTGTTAGATACTGTTGATAATCTAATTGTTGGTGGGGGAATGGCCTATACTTTTGTGAAAGCTCAAGGTGGAAAAGTTGGGAATTCATTAGTAGAAGACGATTATTTGGAAGTTGCAAATACAATTTTAGCTAAAGCGAAAAGTAAAGGAGTAAACCTTTATATCCCAGTTGATACAATTATCGCGGATAAATTTGACGATGAAGCGAATCGCAAAGAAGTTGCAATTAATGATATTCCAGAAGGTTGGATGGGATTGGATGTAGGTTCTAAAACCAATTTAGAGTGTGCTCAGATTATTAAAAATTCAAAAGTGATACTCTGGAATGGCCCAATGGGTGTTTTTGAAATGGAGAATTTCCAAGCAGGAACAGTAAGTGCTGCTAATGCGATCGTTGAAGCTACGAAAAGCGGAGCTTTTTCATTAATTGGTGGCGGAGATTCTGTGGCAGCCATCAATAAGTTTAACCTTGCCGACCAGGTGAGCTATGTCTCAACTGGTGGTGGAGCAATGTTAGAATTCCTCGAGGGGAAAGAATTGCCTGGAATTAAGGCAATTAGAGGGTGATGTTAACTAGTCTACTTATTTTGTTAAAACAATTTTTTCGTAATAAGTATTTTTATTGGTAGAGATCCTAAGGATATATTTTCCTGCATCCAAGAATGAAATATCCAAATTTGAAACATCGACTGGAAGAATCGTTTCTTTACCCAAACAGTCAAGAATGGATATTGTTACGATGTTTTCAGTAGATTGAATCGTAAGTTTTCCATTGGTTGGATTTGGGAAAAGCAGGATAGAGTTGTTCTGAATGAGATTTACCAAATCGACGTTTGAGTAGCTGGACTTACCATTAAAGTCTGTTTGTTTTAAACGGTAATAAGAAGTGCCGTGATATGGGGAATAATCATGTGTTTTATAGGCTATTAGTGTCGATGAATTCCCGGCGCCAGAGACTTCTTGAACAAAGTTCCAATCTTTTCCGTTTCGGGATTTTTCAATTGTGAAAAAGTCATTTTCTCGCTCAGAAGCCGTTTCCCAATTAATTTCTACGAAATTGTCATTAATTGAATGTGCTTCAAAATTAATTAACTCGATTGGAAGTGGAGTAGCGATGTTAATGGATGCAAGTGTTATGTATCGAGTCACATCCTTTGGTATCATCGTTCCAACAATTCCTGCGATTGATACAGTGTCCCCAGAAATGGAAAAAGTCAAACCATTAGAGGTGTCGAAAATAGAAGCATCGGTAAAATCACCGTCATCATCAACAAGTAAACGTAAGTCAGCAGTTGATATCGAAGGTGTGTTTGCGCATGAGTTGAGTACCCAATCAACACTGATCTGTCCTACGAATCCAGTGTTTGTAACTTTCCATTCTCTTTCTATTCTTGAATATACACCGATAGGTTTCTCCAAATTACTAGCTGTTGTTGCACACATTTTACCTAAATCTGCTCCCATTAGTATAAAGGTTTCATCCTCTGAGAATAATCCAGTATTTGATGCGTTGCTATTAGCTAGTGTGCTAAGATAAATATGAGTGGTATCATCGATAGTTCTTGATTGCTTTTGTAATAAGTCTTGATTGTCATCTCTTCCGATTCCAATTATATTATTGTGATATCCTGGCTGTATTGATGCATCCCATATTGTATAGCCACCTGTACTAGACAAATAGTCTCCATTTGTTCCTCCACCAGAATTATTTAAGGTGATCCCATATTTAATGGCTAAATACGATTGTATTTTTGTTAGTTCGGATGAGGTAAAATCACCTCTCTCGTATAGAATTATTTCTGCGATTTCTCCTTCGTAGTAAAGATTGTTTCGCCCACCGTTGAACGAGCTAGCTTCTGAGCCATCTCCGATTATTCCAAAACGAGTGTTTGTTGTACCAATGTTAATTCCTGTTGGTTTTTCATCCGAATTAAAATCAACAAGTCCATCAGAAAAAAGCCGAGTGTCGTTTATAGCAGTATTGTCGTAAATAGCACCTCCGATGTGTTGTTCATTATTGTTTAAGCCAATGGATGTTCCTGTAATGTCAGCTACACCAGAAGCGTTATATGAGAAACCAAGAGATCCGTTTCCTTGAACATAAAAATTGAAATACTCACTACGGTCAAAGTCCAATAAGGCCCAGTTAGAGTTGTAGTTAACTCCCGAATAACTCGTTTTGAAAACTGCAAAAGTTCCCATTCCGTCTATAGAATTTGTGGCGGTATAATTTAATCCTGAAACAGGTAAGAATTGCGAGGTGCCATTAAAAGTGATAGAGGGGTTGTAATTAATACTACTGGTTTTTGTTGGTGAAGTTGCTGCGGAAGATTGAATGGCATCGTTGTCATGGCCAGAAGCGTCTTCCCAAAGAGATATGGCAGTGCCTGAAGTGCCACTGTCAGCTTTAAGCCATAATGTTAAATCGTCAGGTGTGTTACCCGGTGATGGTAGCTTTAGATCTGTTCCCAACGTAAAAAAGGTACCATGAGATAAATTTACATTGGTAAAGGTAAGTGTATCACCGATGATTGATGCGCCATTAGTGTGAGCTATAGCTCCAGTGCTGAAATCAGTATCAGCATTATCTAAAAGTAAGGCGTAATCTGAAGGATTTCCTGAATTAGCAATCCCACCTCCAAGGATAAAGCTAACGGATACTAGACCTGGATTCCCTGTTACAGATGACTTCCAAACCCGTCGAAGCCTATAGTTGTAAGACGGATGAATTCCCATTGTTGTAGCGTTTAAAGAGCCATTGTCGTGTCCCCAAACGAGAAAGTTGTTTGTAGTTGAAAACCCTCCACTTTTTTCCATCGTTACTAGTCCGCCTGCAACACTTCTTGATTTTCGCTGATTAAGGATAGAGCCATTATCAAGACCAATTCCAGCAACATTGTTATGATATCCGATATTTAAAGAAGCATCCCAAATTGTTGTTCCTGCGCTGGATAGGTAGTCGCCTGATGTCCCTCCTGCTGAGTTGTCTAGTGTAATACCATATTTAATAGCTAAGTAGGATTGAATTTGACGTGTTTGGGTAGCAGAAAGGTTCCCCGTTTCATAATAAATCACCTCGGCAATTGCTCCGTCATAATAGGTGTTGTTTCGGACTGCATCGAAAGCATTGGCTTCAGAACCATCTCCTATAAACCCAAATCTTGTTTGGGCTGTCCCAATTGATGAGCCAGTACCAGTCATGTTTTGAGAGTAATCTTCTCGTCCATCGATGTACATTTTTGTATCGTTTATGGAAGTACCGTCGTAAGTTGCTACTGCAATGTGGGGAATGTTATCGTTAAAACCACTTGTGCCTCCAGTATTATCTATAATACCGCCTGAGTTATAAGATAACCCCAGAGATCCATCCCCTTTAAGATAAAAATTAAAGAACTCGCTCCTGTCATAGTCTAGAAAAGCCCAGTTATTATTACCTCCTCCAAAATAATCGGATTTAAAGACAACAAATATTGACATTCCATTTAATGTACCAATACCGTTGTAGCTTTTCCCAGCTATTGGAAGGTAATCTGAATTTCCATCAAAATCAATTGAATTGTTGAAATTGATTGCCTCAGAAGACAACGTTGGTTGTGCTGAAGCATTATTCTGGGTAATATTGAACGTATTAGACGATTGATCTGTCCAATTTGAAATTGATGTACCTGTAGTTCCAACATTGGCCTTAAACCACATAGTTAATCCGGAATTTACTCCTCCGGGACCTTGGGCGATGGTTTGTGAAAACGGTACTATTGTTAGCAAGCACAGAGTAGTTGCTACTATATTCCTAGTAATCATATCTAAAATCTAAGCAGTATTCGTAAAAGGGTTTGCATGTAGCCGCGGTAGTAAAAGCTAATGCGTTGCAAAGGTATGCGATTTAGATATAGTATTATTGACGTTTGATCAAAACGCCCTTGAGAATTAATATTTACCGTGAGACATTGATTATTTGTACAAGAGAACACTTTCTGCTTTGTTGCTGATAATGAGGTGGTTATGTTTTTTTTCGGGTGAGGTTAGAAAATATTTTCTACTCCTTGTAACTTTTCAGTAACTTGTAAGTCATACGTACAGAACCAATAACAATGACTACAAAGGAGTACAATCTGGCAGTTGACGAATTTGCGGACAATATTTTCCGATTCGCACTTAAGCACCTTAGAAATGAGATGTCTGCAAAGGATATTGTACAAGAAACTTTTACGAAAGTTTGGATTAAGCATGAAGAAGTGAATTACGAAAAAGTGAAATCGTATTTATTTACTACAGCATATCACGCAATTGTTGATTGGGTAAAAAAGGAAGGAAGATCAGGGGATATTGAAAAAGCACCGGAACAATCTTCTGATTCAATTGCACAATTTGATGTACAACGTGTTTTAGACGAAGGGCTAAATAAATTGCCTGAAATACAGAAAACAGTTGTTATGCTAAGAGATTATGAAGGGTATAATTACACAGAGATCGCAAAAATTACGAAATTAAGCGAATCGCAAGTGAAAGTATATATTTTTAGAGCGAGAAAAGCGTTGAAGGAATATGTAAAACGAATAGATTTAGTGGTTTGATGGAACGTATTAGTATATTTAATTATGAGGCATATTACTTAGATTTTCTAGAAGGAAATTTGAGTGAAGGAGATACTGCCTTGTTGTTAGCGTTTCTTGAAAAGAACCCAACGTTGGAATTAATAGATGCAGATTTTCTTACGTTGGATGCAGATGCGTCATCGCTTTCTATAGTGGAAAAGGAAAACCTAAAGCAAGTTGATGAAACAGGAATTATTACACTAAATAATGTAGAGCATTTTCTTATTGGACAACAAGAGGGGATTCTGGCTGAAGATAAATTGCTGGAATTGAATGATTTTGTAAACGGAAATCCTGCACTTGAAAAAGAGCGTGAATATATTAAGTCTGCAGTACTGATACCTGATACTTCGATTGTTTATCATGAAAAGGTAGGGTTAAAGCAAAAGAAGACAATCGTTCTTTGGCCATATATAGCATCCATAGCAGCAGCGTGTTTATTGTTCTTTGTCTGGGTTAATTTGAATGGAAATGATGAAGTTGAGAGGTTTGCTGAAGAAGAGGTTAACAAGGAGGAATTAATAGTTACTCCGTTAGAGCCAAGTCAGAATGAGAAAGATTTTGTTGCAAATGAAGAGGAATTGATTGAGTTTCCCCAAAAAGAAGCACCCCGTGTAAACCCCGTTCATCATTCTAGCTCTAAAAATGAAATAGAAACGTCAAATACCCCTGCTCCACAAGCTATAGAAAGATTGCAGAGACGTGCAATAAAGTCGGGATTAGCTTCTGTTGATGACATGGAAATAGAATTGAAGGTTACCGCTAAAAGTTATGGAAATCATGAAGGTGTTTCGCAAGACCCACTTTGGGGGTTTGGAGACACAGAGAACCCCATTGAACCAATAACGGCGGGAATAAAAAAACGATTTAATACTGATGTAGATTTTCGCTCAAAAAAACCGGTTAATAATAAACCGGGAGGTTTTTTTCTGAAAATTGGAAAGTTTGAGGTTGCTAGAAAAAAACATTAGTTGCTTAAAAATAATAAGCTAGAGGTATGTTGGGGCAGTGGAAATATGCCGTACTCTAAGATCGAGAATTGGAATAAACACAGTGTTTTTCTAGCAAGTCATTCTTTTTAATAATATAGATTGATTTCAATTCTTAATACAAAGTGGTTTTAACATGAAATCCTTGAGTGATTTTGCAAATAGAAAGTATTAATCCATTATATTTACTATTCCTAAAAAACCAAGACGACCTACGGATTGAAAGAGACCTCATTTATAGAGCAAAATAAGAAGAAGTGGAATCGCTTCGAACAACTGTATGACTCCAAGTCAAATGACCCCGAGGAACTGAGTGATTTGTATATGGATATTACGGATGATTTGAGTTATGCTCAAACGTTCTATAAGAGAAGAACCGTTAGGGTTTATCTAAATCAACTTGCTCAAAAAGTATATACTGGAGTTCATAAACAAAAAGGAGAGTCATTTAAAAAATTCATAACAGTTTGGAAAACATCTCTACCTCTTGAAATTTACCGATCTAGAAAGAGTCTGCTATTTGCGCTTATTGCTTTTATGGTTTATGTTGCAATTGGTGTGGTAACAACCCATCTTGATCCTGATTTTGCGCGTGTAGTATTGGGGGATAGATATGTGGACATGACACTTGAAAACATTCAAAATGGAAACCCTCTTGCTGTTTATCATGAAGAAACGACTGATGGTCAAATGGCAATGTTCGTTCGGATTACAACGAATAACTTACAAGTTGCTTTTCTAACCTTTTTTGTAGGATTCTTTTTTACGGTTGGAACACACATTATGATGTTTTATAATGGAGTAATGCTTGGCACATTCCAGTATTGGTTTCAAACAAAAGGATTGTTAATTACTAGTTTCTTGGGGATATGGATCCATGGGGCTTTTGAAATTTCAGCCATAGTGCTGGCAGGTGGAGCTGGGATTACTGCTGGAAATGGGCTATTGTTTCCTGGAAGTTATACACGATTACAATCATTGCAGCTTTCAACCAAAAGAGGATTGAAGATCATGCTGAGTTTGGTGCCTTTCATTATTGCTGCTGGTTTTCTAGAGAGCTTTGTAACTGCTAATTATCAAGATTTGCCGAATTGGTCTAAGTGGGCTATTATTCTTCTATCTTTTGGATTGATATTGTTCTTTTATGTTTTCTACCCGATGTATGTTGCGCGAAAACATCCAGAATTAATTCATAAAGAAGAAGTAGGACATTTTAAAGAAAAAAGTAAGGTCGACTTCAGTAAGATTAGAGCGATTGGAGAGGTGTTAGCAGATTCTTTTAAGCTTTATCGTACTCAGTTTGGAAAGTTTATGAAAATTAGCTTTCTGATGATTTTTCCTTTGATGATAGGAATGGCTCTTTTACAAGATTTTAATCACTATCAAGCCCAACAAACAGAGTATTGGTACGATTGGATGAGTCAATTGGAATTTATGGTTGGATATGGATTTAAAAACCTACAAGATTTATTAGTATTTCTTTGTTGGACATTCATATTTACCTTGATTTTTAGTGCAACTCTTTGGAGTGTGAAATCTTCTGATGAAGTGTTTTCTTGGAAAAGTTATTTCCAATACGTTGGAAAGCGTGGTTTTGGAATTTGGGTTGCTAATATATTCTTATGTGCGGTTTGTGTCGTTATGTTTTTAATTCCGATTGATTTTGTAGTGTTGACATTTATTTTAGCAGCGACAATTGTTCCTTTCTTTTTCTTGAATGCGGCTGCAGTTGGATTGGATTCAGAATCGTTTGGGAAGCGTTATGGGAGAGGATTCAAATACAGTATGCAACATTATGGGAAGTCGCTTGTGTTACTTTTGATTCTGATACCATTAATTGCATTAATGATGCAGCCTATAGCTTCCGTATTTAGTATTCATAGTACTTGGACAAATGAACCTCAAATTATGAGTGACTTCTTGGATCTTGCGGCAGGTTTTGTTAAAAGAATAGCTCAGTTGTTTACAGATGATTACATGATTTGGAGTAATGGGTTGCGCCAATTAGTTTACTTGGTGTGCATTTTAGCAATTATGCCATTGATAATTATTGTTATGTCACTCGGATATTATTCAGAGTTGGAGAAAACGGAAGCGAATGGTTTGAGAAAAGCATTTGAGAAGTTTGGGAAAAGAAGTAGAAGTTACGAAACACCAGCTGACTTTGAATAAGTTTATTATACATATTGTATTTCTGTTTTTTACAGTTGTTTCCTTTAGTCAAACAAAAGATCTGAAGACAAAAACATGGGAATCTGAAAAAGACCTACTTGAGTATAAGAAAAAGTCGAAATACGATGGTCCAGATGATTGGAATGGGTCTTACCCAGCGTCAATGCAAGATGAGGATTATTATGGCGGTTCTGGGTCTAGTTCTTCAGGAAGCAGCAGGTCTTATAACGGGATTCAATATAGTCCTCAAAGAATTCAGAGAGATCGTCAGGAACGTTATCAAGGTTTTGATCGAGGCGGAGGTGGAGGAACGGTTGAATTTGATCCTACAGTAGAGCGTCCTGATCCTGTAGATATTCCAGATATAGACCCACCAGACATTGATGCTCCAGACATTGATTTACCGGACATTGATATTGATGGTCCATCAGAATCATTTTGGAAAATTCTGCTCTTTATATTAATTGCTTCCGCAGTGATATTCATTGTATTCTTAATTTTTAAGAATAAACAGCCAGCAAATAAGAAGGTGATAGTTGATGTTGAGGATGATTGGAATCCTGAAGTAATTAGCAAGACGGAATTGGAATTGCGTTTAGAAGCGGCAATGGAGAAAGAGGATTATCGCGAATGTGTGAGAATATACTTTACTTTTATTTTAAAGGAACTGATAAAGAAATCTTGGATTCGCTGGAAGAAAGATAAAACGAACCATCATTATCTGATGGAAATGCAAGGAAAACCGAATCAATTTGCTTTTGCTGAGTGTGTGAGAATCTATGATTTAGTTTGGTATGGTGAATATGAAATAGACAGAGCTGTTTTTGAAATGCTTCAACCAACTCTAGAAAACTACTATAAATCCTTAGAACCGTCCAATGAATAGACAGACGAAAATAGGGATGATCGGTGGTATCATATTATTCATGCTATTAATGGTGTGGTTGTTGTCGGGCCCATCTGATTCGACTGCAAAGGTGAATAAAGCGAAACCATTTGTGTCAAGTAATTGGACGAAACGATATCAGATCAATGATAAGAACCCACTTGGACTTTATTTGTTCACACGTTTAACACAGTCTCATATTGATACTACAAATAAGGTTTCTGTTATTGCGGATGAAATGTCGCTAGACTCAATTGTTGAGATGGGTGAAGACCCGAAGACATATATGTTTGTGGGAAATGATTTTGGATTGCAAAATCACGAGATTGATTCTATTTTGAGTGATGTGAAAAAGGGTTCCTCTCTCTTCATTAGTTTTTATGATTTGACCGAAAACCTTTACTTAAAACTGTTTGAAGAGTATTCTTTTCGAATAGATTATGATGAAAAGGTCAATGTATTCATGGAGAATGAAAAGCATGAAATGTTAAACTTGTATCAAAACGATACGGTGGCATGCGATTGGTGGGCCTTTGGAGAGTTGAAATTTAAAGATGATTTTGTTGGGTTATCATCGTTTATGGAGATGACAAATTTTGTAAAAGTGAATCATGGAGATGGGTTTGTTTATTTACATTCAACACCAAACTTGTTCTATAATTATCAAATTAAGAGAAAAGAAGGGTTTAAATATGCTCAAAAGGTATTAAATGAATTCCCGACGGATAATGATGTGTATTTGCTCGAAATAGGACGACTTTCAGATAATTATGGAGATGCTGATACTGAGGAGAAATCTGGACCAGATAAGAAAGAGGATACAAGTTATTTACAATTGATATTTAAGAATCCGACATTGCTAGTTGCGATGCTTTTATCAATTCTCGGAGTTATTTTGTTTTTGATTTTTAGATCAAAGAGAACACGTCCGGTGGTGCCTGTAATTGACAAGAAGAAGGATATGACACTGGCTTTTGCTGAAACAATTACTTCCATTTATTTCGCGAAGAGAAACCCGTATGGACTCCTTCAGGTTCAGCGTAAGAACTTTTTTGATACAGTGAATCGTTATTTCTTTGTGGATCTTTATAAGAGAGAAGGGGATCGAGAAATTCGAATTTTATCAGAGAAAAGTAACACTTCAATTGAAGATATTGAATATTTGATTAAAGCATTTGAAACAAAGAAGGCCTTTAACGTAACGGAGCAGTTTGTGGCTGATTTAGCTAAAAGAAAACATCAATTCTACCGTAAAACAGGAATTATATCGGATAAGATTCATGAAAGAGTCGTGGCACAGGAGCTTGTTTTTAGTCGCTCTCTTTGGTTACCAATTATCTTTATTTTGTCTGGTTTGATCGTGTTTGTTGTGGGTATGTATTATCTGACAGCAGCGTTTGGAATAGGGATTGCTTTATGGCCAGCATCATTTATTATGATTTACCTTGGAATTGCTCGTTTGTCTAATCCATATATGAAAGTAACAAAGGATACAATTGTTTACTATTCTACATTCGGGGGTAAAACAATTTATAAAAGAGACGACCTTATACAAACGGAATTAAGAGAAACGGGCGCGGTATTGAACTTCGTCGACAATAAAAAATTGATTATTAACTATTGGGATTTGAGTCGTTTTGATAAACGACAATTTGAACGATTCATATCTAAATTACATACGCTTGAATTATGATAAATGACGATGTAAACAACCCAGAGAACGAAGAAAATAAATCTACGGATCATTCTTCTTATATGCCATCAAGTCAAGGGACACCATCTGCTCCAGTTACGCCTAGTTCTTCGGAAGAAGTAGGGAAGGGTGCTTCTATAGCATCAGAAATTCCAGTTCAGTCAAGTTCTTCATATGGTTTTGAACGCCAGAATCCCGAATTGTTATGGGTGGCTCAGAAGGTAAGTGATGTTCGTAATGTGCTTGGAAAGTACGTAATCGGTCAGACAGAAATGGTTGACTTATTGATGACAGGTATTTTTGCAAATGGGCATATTCTTTTAGAAGGTGCTCCGGGAGTTGCAAAAACACTTTCTGCAAAAGTACTGTCGCGTTCATTAGATGTTGAATTTTCTAGAATTCAGTTTACGCCCGATATGATGCCTTCTGATGTGATTGGTACGTCGGTGTTTAACATGAAGAATTCAGAGTTTTCATTTAAAAAAGGCCCAATTTTTTCGAATATTGTTTTGATTGATGAGATTAATAGAGCACCGGCTAAAACTCAGGCGGCTTTATTTGAGGTGATGGAGGAACGTCAACTTACTTATGATGGCGAGCGTTATCCAATGGGGTTCCCATTTTTGGTTATTGCTACTCAAAATCCAATTGAGCAGGAAGGGACGTATAATTTACCTGAAGCCCAGTTGGATAGATTCTTATTTAAAATTAAAATTGACTACCCGGAATTGCATGAGGAAGAGTTGATTTTACAACGGTATAAAAATAATATAAGCTCTCCGGATCTTAGTGATATTGTTGGTGTTTTTACGGCAGATGAAATTAAGAAGATTCAAAATACAGTAGAAAGGGTAATTGTTGAGGATAATTTGATAAAATACATTGCGGCTATTATTCATAAGACTAGGAATCATGGTAAAATATACATGGGAGCTTCTCCAAGAGCTTCATTGGCAATACTTCGTTCTTCGAAAGCAATGGCAGCAATACGTGGAAGAGACTTCATTACGCCTGAAGACATTCAATTTGTTGCAGTACATGTACTTAATCACCGTTTGATTATGACTCCAGAAGCAGAGATGGAAGGTGTAAATGTGGAAGAGGTTGTGGAGGAAATCATCAAAACAATAGAGGTTCCTCGTTAATAAAGTTAAGTAAACGAATCAAGTGAAAGTCTTAAAGAACATATACCTAACAAAGTGGTTTTTCGCACTGTTTAGCAGTGTGATTGCGCTATATGTGCTTGCCTATTCGATACCGTCGATGACATTTCTGGCAAATGTGGTATTGGCTTCATTATTTGGATTAACACTTATTGATATTCTACTCGTTTTTGCGAGTAAGGAGCCGATTTCGGTGGAAAGGAAGATGAATGCAAGGTTTAATCTTGGCGAAGCAAACCAAATTAAATTAATCCTTCATAATTTAACTACACAACCGATAAGTTTCACAATGATTGAGGGTTATCCAGTAGAGATGCAGGATCGATCAACGGTACTTACTGGAATAGTGTTGCCTTCTAAAGCGAAGGAGTTTCAATATATATTTACTCCAAAGGCTCGTGGTGAATTTTGCTTTGGAGACGTTTTTGTTGTGATTAGATCGATGTTTTTTATGGCATCGAGGCGTATAGATGTTGAACTAAAGGAAGAGGTGATTGTTTATCCATCTGTTGCACAGATGAAGAAATATGAACTTTTGGTGTTTCAACAACAAAAAACCAGTTCAGGAATAAAGAAAATACGACGGTTAGGAAATAATAGTGAGTTCGAGCAAATAAAGAGTTACGTTCAAGGAGATGAATTAAAAACAATCAACTGGAAGGCAACGAGCCGTAAGAACGAATTAATGGTTAATCAATATCAAGAGGAAAAATCTCAAAGTATCTACTGTGTAATTGATAAAAGTCGAAACATGCAGATGGAATTTGATGGCTTGTCGATGTTAGATTATTCGATTAATTCAACACTTGTTTTTTCAAATATCGCTTTAAAGAAAGGTGACCGTGCTGGGTTAATAACATATTCTGATAAAATTGGAACGATGCTTCCTGCCGAGCGATCAGCAGGTCAGATGAGAAGGATTCAAGAATCATTGTACAACCAAAAGACAATGTACAAAGAAGGAAACTTTGATTTATTATACCAATCGGTTCGTAGAACGGTCAAATCAAGATCACTATTAATGTTATTTACAAACTTTGAAACAGAGTTTGCAATGAGACGGGCAATTCCTGTGTTGAGACGGTTAAATCAAAAACATGTATTGGTCGTTGTATTCTTTCAGAATAGTGATTTGCAGGAATTGGCTTATAAACCATCGAAGAATATACAAGATGTTTACCAGGCTACCGTGGCTGAGCGTATGATTTCAACTAAGGCTAAAATAGCGAGAGAATTGAGAAAGAATGGAATTCAAACAATTCTAACGCTACCGGATGAGCTTTCAATCAATACAATTAACAAGTACTTGGAACTAAAGGCAAAAGGAGCAGTTTAAATACTGTTACTATTCTGGCGAATTGCATTATCTTATAAGAAACCTAATAGTTCAACTTATGTATAAATCTATTTTGACCATTGTCATATTGTTTTCTTTTTTCGCTTGCTCACAGAGTGATACATTAGAACTTGTTGATTCTCCAAAGGCTGAGGTTGTCTCTATGAATGGAAAATCGTTGCAAGAAATTGTGAGGGAGAAGAATCTGGCGGGAAATGACCTAAGTATTTTAATTGATAAATCGGAGTATACTTTTCAAGTGCTGCATAAAGACTCTGTTTTGATTACTTATCCATGTGTTTTTGGTTTTAATCCAGTAGATGATAAGCATCAAGAAGGGGATGGTTGTACGCCAGAAGGAACTTTCAAAATTCGAAGTAAGTACCCACACAGAAGTTGGTCGTATTTTATATGGATAGATTATCCGAATAAAACATCATGGAAGCGATTTAATGATAGAAAAGCGAATGGTGAGATTGACGACAAGGCAACCATTGGAGGGGAAATTGGAATTCATGGAGTTCCAAAAGGAGCTGATGAGATGATTTCATCTAAAACAAATTGGACATTGGGATGTATTTCATTAACAACGAAATCAATAACCGATGTTTACAAATCAATAGGTCCGAATACTATTATTGAAATTGTTCCGTAATACGAACTAGGAATTAATTAAAAATGTCATCAGAAATCTATTTATAGAATTTCTGTTTAGAGCTGTGTTTGAGAAGTTATTTTAAAAAAACCGCCAACAATTATGTGGCGGTTTTTAATTTATGTTCTTCTATTTTGTAACATACTCATATGTATACGTGGTACTTCCATCCACGTTAACTAAAGTCATTTCATCTGATTTTAGTTTTTTGATTGTTCCTGTGAAAACGTCTCCATCAGAA
Source organism: Crocinitomicaceae bacterium (assembly GCA_022448165.1). GTDB lineage: Bacteria > Bacteroidota > Bacteroidia > Flavobacteriales_D > Crocinitomicaceae > UBA4466. Next base: position 22,578 of record JAKVAS010000035.1, read on the forward strand.
TCAGTCATGATTAATGAAGTTTTATCATCATTAAAGACCCAATTACCAGTTTCAGCGAAGTCTATAGTCGCTATTGTAGCTGTTCTTGTAAATGTTCCATCTTTAGTAGTTGAAAGTGTTAATGTAGTAGTTATATCTGCAGTAACTCCACTGTTCTCAGCAGTTGCTCTGTTCAATTTCCATTCGTTGGCAACACGAGATTTTTTTGAAATTAGAGAGTAATTTGACCCTTCTTCATATTTGTTACATGCAGTAAATGTTACTGCAACAATGAATAAGGCAGCAATTTTAGTGATAATTGACTTTGTCATTTTTCAGAAAGTTTTAAGATTAATTAATGTGAAACAAATGTAATGAATGTTAGGTTTTGCTACAAACCGTTCATACCATTTGAAATTTAATTTTTTAAATAGGAATTAATTACCGTTTATCGAAAGTATATGTGAAAACAAGGGTTAGGGTTCTTCTCAAATTCGAATTAAGATTATATTTGTCTCTGATGAAAATCTATAGGAATGAATAAGAATCAAGAACTAAAGGATCGAAGAGAAGCGTCAAAGTTAGGCGGAGGTGAAAAACGTATTGAGCGTCAGCACTCGCAGGGTAAGTTGACAGCTAGGGAAAGAGTAACTTTATTATTAGATGAAGGATCTTTTCAGGAGATTGGAATGTTTGTAGAACATAGAGCAACATCATTCGGACTAGATAAGAATAAGATTCCTGGAGACGGTGTTATTACTGGTTATGGAACAATTCATGGTCGAATGGTTTATGTTTTTTCTCAGGATTTTACGGTTTTAGGAGGTTCGTTGTCTGAAACGCACGCTGAGAAAATTTGTCGTGTTATGGATTTGGCATTAAAAAACGGAGCGCCGATTATTGGACTGAATGATTCTGGTGGTGCAAGAATTCAGGAGGGGGTTGTGTCTCTTGCTGGATACGCTGATATTTTTTATAGAAATACGAGAGCATCTGGTGTGATACCTCAGATTAGTGTTATAATGGGACCATGCGCTGGTGGTGCAGTGTACTCCCCGGCCCTTACAGATTTTGTATTCATGGTTGAAGATACTTCATATATGTTTGTAACAGGACCGAATGTGGTTAAAACGGTTACGCATGAAGAAGTAACTTCTGAAGATTTAGGTGGTGCAAAAGCCCACGCCGAAAAATCTGGAGTAAATCATTTTACATCAGCTAATGATGTGGAAGCTTTAAAAGAAGTTCGTGATTTAATTACTTACATGCCTCAAAATGCAAACGAGTTAGCCCCTCAACCAAGTGTATTTGATTTTACCGAGTCAAAATTGGAGAATGTAAAATCAATTTTACCTGATAATGTGAATCTTCCTTATGACATTCGTAAGGTGGTTGATAATATTGTTGATGATAACAGTTTCCGTGAAGTTCAAGAAGATTTTGCGAAAAATATAGTAGTTGGCTTTGGTCGTCTTGAAGGACGAACAATTGGCGTTGTTGCTAATCAACCAGCGGCAATGGCAGGTGTTTTGGATATTGACGCTTCAAGAAAAGGGGCAAGATTTGTTCGTTTTTGTGAGTTTTGTCGATTTAATTTAATTGTACATTCCATCATCATCGCCATGAAGCTCTTTGTGCTTGATAGGATCAGCTACGCTGTTCTTTTGAAAGTTCACTTGTGTGTTTTCTTGGTTCAAAA
>JAKVAS010000036.1 GCA_022448165.1 Crocinitomicaceae bacterium
ACTACTGTCTTCCATTTGTAATATCCCTTGACCAACACCATCCCCAGTCGTCCCCGTATAGATTTTGAAAAAGGCGATTTGACCAAAAGAAAAATTACTAAATAGTAATCCTAATATGAAAACAATTAAAATGCGCATCTTACTCTTAAATAAAGTGATTTACCGCTCCCTCTCTTTGAGATGAGCCCAATTAAATTTTCTGTAGACAAGCCAATCGCTATTTTTTTAAACGAAGCACTTGCATAAACCCCTGCTCTTAAATTTGCAAAACCTCCATAGCTTGCGCTCACACCAACATTCAACCAATCTATGGCCCTTACATTAACCCCTGCATACGCATACGGTGCATAAATCAATGTTGGAAACAATCGAATACCAAAAAATGACTGTACCATTTTAGGGTTGTGTTGATCTACTATTTTTCCAATTTGTATATACCCAGGAAGCAATACAGCCTTTGTTCCAAGAGTAGAAGAAACTCCAAGCGTATCTAAAACATCCAAGCTATCGGCTAATATACCACCTCCGACAATATCACTGAATTCAAGCCCAGTATATACAATTGTCGTATCCAATGCATATGTTTTTTGCTCTTCATATAAAAAACCAACTCCAATATTTTGCATTTGAAATTGCATAAATGCCTCTTGATCATTTCCCCATTTAAAAGGAATTTTAAAATCTAAATCCACCCCAAATCCAACTCCTTGATTAAATTTTAAATTACTCGGAAGACTCATGGAACCGTCTACCGTTAATGTAACAGTATCCCCGGCCGAATCCTGTCCAATCATCAAATCTCTTGCATCTAAGGAATATCTTCGACTAATGTTATAAATATTAAAGGTTACATTCGACTTGGATGTACGATCAATCAATCCAAAACCTATTTTCTGATATGAAGTAAGACTAACATCCATTCCGGAAAGATTCATTGTATCTCCGATATAACGCTCATTTCCATACATTCCTAATCCAAAAGCATCCTTTGAATAAAGTGCTCCACCAAAAGTTGCATAACCTCCTTTTATTAAAAAACCCCAATCCTTCTTTTTAAAAAGCTTCACATTATAATTTCGATATTCAATATCTCCATTTAAAAAACCACCAAAGCGATTTATCTCTGTATGCTTATCAAATATTCGATCCTTTACTTCAGAAGTAATCCCCCCTCCAAACAAGAATTTACTGGTAATATCATTTTGCATTGAAGAACCAGCATAATCCACTCCTCCCGAAACAATCACCTCTTGTGATCTAATGAGTGTATCGTAATCCGTTGGAATCATTTGTGCATTCAAGTGCCCTAAAAAACACCCTGATAACACCCCCATTATTATAGCTAAATACCTCATTATTAAAACCTGTTCTCAGAAATAAATCGTGTTTGTAATCGAACGGATAAATACGCTCCATACGGAATAGTCATTTGCTCCGTTAACCCTGTTACAGAATTTGTCGAATTGAACTCTGATCTTATCAAAATGTATTTAACTTGATTTACATCAGCGACTATTCCTTCTGTTAAAACAAACTCAAGGTCCGAATTTGCAACCATCAAATTGGATGCGCTTTCCAGTACTCCCCCCAAAGAAGAAGCAATAGGTTCAGTTCCACTAATTACATGAAGCGGTTGTTTTTGAGCATCAAGTAAAACCAATTGAACATTTGCTGAAAAAGGGAATGCATTAGACGTTTTCAACAAAAGCTTTCCACTTTTTACGTGAGTCGTTGAAACATCTTGTGATAAATCAACTGGAAAAGTATCTTGAACAACCAATTGGTCAAGCCCAATAGCCAGAGGCATATTAGCCTCTAAAAGAACTCTCAAAGCACTATTAGGAAAAATCTGATCTGTCCCCGCTGAAATATTACCCCAAGGATTCAATTCAATCACATATCCTATTTTATGTGCAACCCCTAAGTTTTCAAGATATGCTTCAACATTACTATTAACCTCATCAAACTGAACTGTTTTCAAAGAAGGACTTAAGGTAGCCCAAGCACCCAATGCCGGATCAATATTGAAAGGTGTCCCTATCTGCGGGTGTACTAAATCCACAACACTTCCGACATTACTCTCATTAGACACAGTTGTTAACAAAGCCTGCGCTCCAACTTTCATTCCGTTTTCAATTCCAAATTTAATTGTAGAAGAAGGAATATCAACCATTCCTGAATGCATCATGTTCATAACATCCAACATGACTTCTGTTGTGTCTGATAGAATCTGATTTCCAAAATACCCTTTTGCATAATCAACCAAGATATCTCTAAACTCAGCCTTCAAATTAGTAACTTGATAATTAGTCAATGTAATATCAGGTCCATAAGGATCTGTTTTTACATTTATTTGGGATCTTAAAATATTTCGTCCATACCCATCAATTCCTGTTAAATCAAATTTATAACCAGAAACGTCTATAGATTTAGTAATAACACCCGGAATGCCTCCAACAGCGGCAGGAGCCTGAATCACCTCAACAAATTCAACCCCATCTTTCGTTACACCAGGAAGTTTCAAATCAAAAATTGTAATCGTTTCAACAGGATTTTTCACTTCCACTTCAATAACACCATGACTCAGTCGAATTTCCTTTAATTCGACATTAGGTAAATTCAAATTATGCTCCTCCTCAGAAGTCACAAAAGGATTCCCAGCAGCAATATTCATAAATGGAAAGGGGATCGTAAGTTGTTCTTCAATTACAGTGTCAGGAATCGAAACAAACTCACTAATTTTCACATTGAACAGCGTCCGATTTAAATCTACAGCATATGAACTCCCCGTCACCGACAAAGTAGAATCATTCACTAAATTCTCAAGAGACAAAGTATCGGAAATAATCGGTGCACCCCAATTTGTTTCCCAAACTGTATCTTGTTTTTTACAGCTTGAAGCCAAAACAAGAATTGTGCTAAATAAGAGTAAATATCGCATTGGTTAATAGACGTATAAATAAAACAAATGGTTGGCAGGTTTATGTGCGCTCTAAAATGGCCGCATATCCTTGTCCAACGCCAATACACATTGTCACCAATGCATATCGTTTATTTGTCTCTTGTAATTGAATTGCTGCAGTCTGTAAAAGACGAGCGCCTGTAACACCTAGCGGGTGCCCAAGTGCAATAGCTCCACCATTTGGATTAATTCGAGGATCATCATCTGCCAAGCCCATTTTTCTCGTACAGGCAAGTGCTTGAGCAGCAAAAGCCTCATTCAATTCAATAATATCCATTTGATCCAACGTTAATCCCGTTCTATTCAACACCTTTTCAGTGGCAAAAACAGGACCTATACCCATTACCCGTGGTTCTACTCCTGCGATAGCAGCACCAACAATACGCGCCATTGGTTTCAGACCATGATCGTTTACCGCATTTTCTGAAGCAATCAATAAAGCTGCCGCTCCATCATTCAATCCTGACGCGTTACCTGCAGTAACTGACCCATCTTTCTTAAAGGCCGGTCTTAATTTTGCTAAGCCTTCTATTGTCGAGTTAGATCGAATAAATTCGTCCGTATCAAATATAATTGGATCTTTTTTTCTTTGAGGAATTGAAACTGCTACAATTTCCTTAGCTAAACGTCCAGAATCTCTAGCAATCGTAGCTTTTTGTTGAGACCAAAGGGAAAATTTATCTTGCGCTTCGCGTTCAATACCGTATTGGGAAACAAGGTTCTCTGCAGTCATTCCCATTCCATCCGTTCCGTATAGCTCCTCCATTTTAGGGTTAATAAATCTCCAACCAAAAGATGAATCATGCATCTGCGCATCTCTACCAAAAGGCTTTGACACTTTTGAAATTACCCAGGGCCCTCTTGTCATGTTCTCAACACCACCAGAAATATAAATATCTCCAGCTCCATCTTTAATTGCTCGAGAAGCATTAATTGTAGAAGCCAATCCTGAAGCACATAATCGGTTTACTGTTTCACCTCCCACTTGCCAAGGAAGACCTGCTAACAACCCCGACATTCTCGCAACATTTCGATTATCCTCACCGGCTTGATTCGCACACCCAAACACCACATCCTCAATGCGTTTAGGGTCAAAATCATCATTTCTATTTAAAAGTTCTTTAATCGCAATTGCTCCAAGATCATCAGTTCTAACTGGACTAAGTGTCCCTCCAAAATTTCCAATAGGTGTACGGATACCATCTATAATAAATACTTCCTTCGACATAACTTTAATTTAAGTGATCAAAGTTAACATTTTTGTCATTGTTGATAACTTATCCCCCCACTTAGGCACAAAGTTTGTAATTTGGATATTCGAATCAAAAACCAAGTTAAAGTGATTAAACCAAAAACATGGATGGCCATAGCTATATTGGTCATTACCTCATCCTCTTTTGCACAAGTCGATGAACTTACACCAGAAGAGCAAGCCTATCGAGATTCGATTACGGCGCTCAACCTAGAAAATGCGGCTGTTGCAAATAGTCAAGAAGCTTACAATAAAGGAATTAACCTTTTCTCCCAAAAAAACTACAAAGCTGCAATTACCGAGTTTGGAAAATCGATCAAATTTGATCCAAACTTCACAGCAGCGTATTATAATAAAGGAGTTGCCGAAAATGAAGCTGAACTATACAAAGCAGCAATTTCCACATTCAGCAAGTTGATTGAACTCAAGTCTGGATATTCAAAAGCGTACTTTCAACGTGGAAGAGCCTATCAAGGGTTGAACAATTACCTTTCCGCGGAAAAAGATTACCAACAGTCTATAAAATTAGACGCATCTAACCCAAAAGCATTCTACAATTACGGGACACTTAAATTCTTACAACAAGATTACAAGGGGGCAATTTCCTCATTCTCTAAAACCATTACATTAGATAAAGAGAATGTAAATGCTTTAAACGACCGAGGTTCTTCTTATAGAATGCTGGGAGAATATCCTAAAGCAATTGCAGATTATGAAGCAGCAATACAAAAGAACCCTGAACTTGCTTTTGTTTTAAATAACATTGGAACAACCAAGTCAAAAATGAAAGACTATACTGGAGCTTTAGCTGCATTTAATCGTGCTATTTCTATTGACCCAAACTTTCACTTAGCTTACAACAATCGTGGTGTAGTTCAGTTAAATCAAGGAAGGTTAGATGATGCTATCCGTGATTTCAAAAAGGCACTTGAAGTTAATCCTGATTACTCCGCTGCCGCTGCAAACTTAAGCGCTGTATACTTCAAGAAAAAAGAATATCAAAAAGCTCTTGACCTTGCAGAAAAAGCAATCAAAGTAGACAAAGAAAATGCAGCCGCTTATGTAAATCGCGGAAATGCTAAAGAAATGCTTCGTGATATGAATGGAGCTTGTGAAGATTGGCATACTGCTAAAGACCTCGGTTCTGAAGGAGGAAAATCATACTACGCTGGAAACTGCGGAAACTAATTCAAGAAAATCATGATAAAATATATACTTACATCAGTTGTTTTCGGATTGGTATTTCTAACCAATGCCCAAAACGTAGAATTTAAATCGTCCAACTTTAAAGACGATAAAGAAGGCTTCAAGAAAGCCGTAGAATCAATAAAAAAAGGAGATGAATTTTTCGCAATCGCAAATGAAGCTCTTTTCCTAGTAAAAAGTCCTGGTCTAAACTATGAACTAGCTTTACAGGAGTATAAGAAAGCACAAAACTTTAATTCGAAGAGTGGACTACTTAATTTTAAAATAGGTGTATGTTATGCCAATTCGCCATATAGTGAAAAAGCAATATCTTATTTATTTGAAGCAAAAAAGCTAGACCCATCCTGTGATCCTTTTATGGATTTCTATTATGGATATGCCTTGCAATTAAACGGTGAGTTTTCGAAAGCAATTATGGCTTACAAAACATTCGAAACAAATTATCGAAAAGCTGATAACTTCTCAAAGTTTGTAACAAAGCGAAAAAAAGAATGTCAAGTTGCCAAAGCAGGAATACAGCAACCGATTCGCGCTTGGATTGATAACGTTACCGAATTGAATACTGAATTCAATGACTATGCTCCTTCTGTTTCAACAGATGGAGGAGAATTAATAATGACTTCTGATCGTCCAAACGGACATTCAACGAACGCTGCTGGAAGTTACGATGATGATATCTATTCAACATCCTTCTATGATGGTAAATGGCAGAAACCATCCGCGTTAACTGGAGGAGTGAATACATCTGCAGATGAAGTTTCTAACAACCTGAGTTATGATGGAACAAAGATGCTTTTACATAGAGAAATTGATGGTCAATCTGACATTTATGAAAGTACTTTAAGAGGTTCAAAATGGACTCCAGCAGAAGTGCTTCCATTTCAAATATCATCGAATCGTTCGAATGAGGTCTACGCCTCATACAGTAGTGATGGTTGGAGTATCTACTTTGGCCGTGATAACTCAAATCGTTCAACTGGATTTGAGATAATGTATAGTAGTATGCAAAGTAAGATTCAAAAAAATTACATGGCAGCTCAGATGATTTCAACTGTTAATAGTAAATTTAATGAAGGACCAATCTATGTGCATATCGATGGTGAGACAATGTATATTGCATCGGAAGGATCAGGGTCTTATGGCGGCTATGATATCTTTGTTTCAAAAAACATTAACGGAACTTGGTCAAAGCCCCAAAATATGGGGTATCCGATCAACACTCCTTATGACGACTTTTTCTTCTCTACAACTGCTAATGGTAAATTTGCTTATATAGCATCTAATCGTGCTGGAGGAAAAGGAGGCTATGATGTCTACAAAGTAACTTTCTGGGGACCAGAAAAACAACCGGTATTATCGACTGAAGATTACTTACTCGCATCAATTGTTAATCCAATCAAAGACAATTCGATTGAATCAACTGTAGAAGTTAAAAAGAAATCATTCACTGTATTTAAAGGAAAAACGATTGACCAAATCACAAAGAAACCGGTTGAGGCAGAAATTGAGATTACAGATAACGTTACAGGAAAAATCATTGAAACTTTCAAAACGAATAGTGCGACGGGTAAATTCATTATCACACTTGCATCAGGGAAAAATTATGGAATTGCTGTAAAGGCAGAAGGGTACTTGTTTCATTCTGAAAACTTTGACCTCCCCAAAGGGAGCGCAGATAATCTAGTAAATAAAGTAATTGAATTAAAAAACATTGCTGTTGGAAGTAAGATTGCCCTTCGCAACATCTTCTTTGATACAGGAAAGTCAACTTTACGTTCAGAGTCAAATGCTGAACTAGATCGTTTAGTAAAACTTCTAAAAGATGTACCATCTTTAAAAATTGAAATTTCTGGACACACAGATAACACTGGATCAGCAACATTGAATGCCTCACTTTCTCAAGACAGAGCCCAAGCTGTGGTAAACTATGTTATCGCAAAAGGCATAACGAAAGGACGAATGACTGCAAAGGGGTATGGTTCATCTTCTCCAATTGCATCGAACAATTCTTCTGACGGGCGTCAACAAAACCGTAGAACTGAGTTTGAGATTAAAGCAAACTAAAAAAGAGTTTTTTTCGGAAGGCCAACCTCATACAAAGGTTGGCCTTTTTCGTTATAACGAATCAAGTTTCTAAGGTTTGATTACTTTTGAAAAAACCGGAGCATGTTTACACCTATTTCTTACGAGGATATTCTTTATTTCAAGTCAATTGTCAATAATCGTTGCTTCATTGACGATGAAAGCAAGTTTATATATAGTAAAGATGAAACAGAAGACATTTCAATTCTCCCTGAAGTTGTATTAAAACCTGAGACTACTGAAGAGATCGCATCAATTATGCGTTATTGTAATAAACAAAAAATTGCAGTAACTCCTTCTGGAGCAAGAACAGGGTTAAGCGGAGGAGCAATCCCTTTGCACAATGGAGTTGCAATGTCCATGGAAAAATTTAATCGCATCCTAGAAATCGATGAGAAGAATAATCAAGTAATTACAGAACCTGGAGTAATTACCCAAGTACTCCAAGACGCAGTAAAAGAAAAAGGACTGTTTTATCCCCCAGATCCAGCAAGTAAAGGAAGCTGTTTTATAGGTGGTAATGTTTCAGAAAATTCAGGAGGTCCCAAAGCTGTAAAATATGGTGTTACAAATGAATATGTGCTCAATCTAGAAGTCGTTTTACCCAATGGTGAAATTATCTGGACTGGGGCTAATGTTTTAAAAAATGCTACTGGATATAATCTAACCCAACTAATTACAGGATCTGAAGGCACTTTAGCCGTTATCACTAAAATTGTTCTTAAACTCATTCCGCATCCAACGCATGATTTATTAATGCTTGTTCCATTTTACGATGCGGAAAAGGCATGTGAAGCCGTAAGTGAAATATTTCGGGCAGGGATTACACCAAGCGGACTAGAGTTCATGGAACGAGACGCTCTTGTTTGGACACAAGAATTCCTAAATGACACATCAATCCATGTTGGAGAAGATCACGCTGCACATCTTTTAATTGAAGTGGACGGTTTTAATCCAGACATCTTAATGAATGACTGTGCTAAGATCACTGAAGTTTTAGAAATGTTTGAAACAGATGAAATACTATTTGCTGATTCAAAAGCTCAAAAAGATACCTTATGGAAATTACGACGAAGTGTTGGGGAAGCTGTAAAAGGAACCTCTATTTACAAAGAAGAAGACACAGTTGTGCCTCGATTTGAATTACCAACCTTACTTCATCACATAAAAAGAATAGGAACCAATTATGGTTTTAAATCGGTTTGTTACGGCCATGCAGGCGATGGTAATTTACACGTAAACATTATTAAGGGGGAGTTGAGCAATACCCAATGGAACGACGAGCTCCCTATCGCAATAAGAGAACTATTCCAAGAGGTAGTTAAACTAGGCGGTACCATTTCTGGAGAACATGGAATTGGCCTTGTTCAAAAGCCTTATATGGACATTGCATTCTCAGAAACAAGTTTAAATCTTATGCGATCAATTAAATCCGTTTTTGATCCAAATGGAATTTTAAATCCCGGAAAAATATTCTAATAAAAAAAGGTTGGAAACCATTCCAACCTTTTCAATATAATTAACTCTAAGCATCTTTCTCTAGTTTTTTAAGAAATCCATATCTCCCGATTTCATTCGGTGATAAGCACGACTTAAATAAGCAAGAACGATACGCATAGAATCGAAAGCCTCCTCACTTTCTGGTGAAATTTCTTTCTTTTGCAATTTCAGTAGCAGCTTCATGTACATTGCATGAAACATTAATTCTACTTCATTTTTATCTTTCAAATCCGATTTATCTCTAAATTCTTGAACCAATGGAGTTGCCGCTTCAAATACCTTTATGTACTTCTCATCTTTTGCCATAGTCAGCAAAGTATTGTGTAAATATGACAATTCAATCATAACCTCCTGTGTAGAAGCCAAATGTCCAGACTTTTCAATACGCTGTCCTTTCATTTGATTAATCAATCCTTTATACCAATCTCTGTACTTCCCTACAAAAGATTCATCTGGAAGCTGTGGCCGCACATATTCCTCCATGATCGCTTCTAAATTCAAACCATACGCTCGAATTACATCCTCGACCTGATACATATAAAGAATGTACTCGGCAATATTCTCTTGAAGCTTTTGCTCTGCTACACGCATTTACTCTTCTTCTTTTTGATCCTCATCTGATGAAGAGTCCACTTCTTTGTTCTTATTCAAGAACTCTAAAAATTCAGATGTATAGTTCATTGATGAATCCATATAGTAGATCTGTCCGCCTACCTCTTTACCAAATAAAGCGTTTAATCCATTTTCAGATGAAAACTCAGCACACAACTCGTCTAATAACTCAACAATTTCCTCGTTAAATTTTATTGCTCTTTCCTGTAAAGCAGCACCTTTTGTCTGCTCCAAACTTGTCAATTCTAATTGAATTCTTTGTAATTCATTCTCATAATATTTACGACCATTTTCAGAAAGTAAACCTTGACTCATTTTAGAGTTCATTTGAGCCATCATTTTTTGACCTTCCTCTTGAAAACGCCCCATTTCATTACGTAAGGCTAATTCATCTTTTTGAAAGCTCTCTTGATTTATCCTGTAATAATCAAACCCTGTCAATAAACTGTCTTTGACAAAATACCCAAATTTAATCCCTTCAGAACTACCTGCATCTCCAGACTCACTCTTCGATCCACATGAGGATAATACTAGTGCAATCCCAACTCCTAAAATGATACTTTTCATCTCTTATTGTTTTTTTCTTTAAATCCTTTTTCCCAATCTGCTCGCATCTCCACAAAACGCTTCAATGCATTACTTAATAATTCTTCCGTGACCATGTTCTCAACATCATCAAGACCATCAACATCAGTTTCACCTATTTTGAAGGTTTGTTCGAATTGACCAAGTTCAATTTTCACAATGTACTTAGCATTGTAATTAAACACCTGAATTTTGTAACGGCGATGCGGAATATCTTTAACTAATCTCACGTTATTTATTTCGACAAAAATAATAGAATTTTGGAGGATCATCCTAAGGAAGTTAAACGATCTAATCGAATCTTATTGATTCCTTTTAATGAAGGTGTATTAAATAACAATATTAATAGCCACCTATACTTCTTTTCCTATATCCCACAGTAAGAAAATTACTACATAAAAAATCCCAATTGAATTAACAACTGGGACCTCATATACGGTATTGTTTGAACTTAGGCTATCGCTAAATCAAACTCTTGAACGACATTAAACTCAAATGGAACCTTAACCATGTAAGCGTAATCTTGTCCTACTTCATACATATCTTCATCAGATTTACGGTAGTTCCATCTAACAACGACGTCACATCCTTTATCTGCTAATTCATTTAATTTATACAACAAGAACAAAATTCTCTTTGACGAAGTAATATTAAAGTACTCTAAATCAATAGAAAAAATAGTCTTCTCTTGAGGATTCATCATATACGATTCAAACCAGTTCAAAACTGGGAGCCAAAATTCATCAGGGCTATCAGGAATTGATCTTCCCCTAATCGACATAACACCAGTTAAGGAATCAAAATTTACGAATGGTGTTTTAGCTGTTTCTTGAATTGTTAAGTCTATCATATAACACGACGATTGAGACCACAAATTGTAACTTTTTAAGCAGAAAATAAAACTAAATTCTACTAAACACTAGATTTACTCGACAAATAGACATTATCATCCGTTTAACATTTTAGCAAAATACGGAAAACACCCCTTTTACTCATTCAAAAGCATGATTCGCTCAACAATATAAGCAATTGGCTCATTAATAACTTTTTGCAATTCCACGCCCTTCCCTAACAAAAAACCGCGAAAAAGATCTTGATTATGAGACACATAACCACCAATCACGCTTATTTTTCTTTTAAAACGGCCTTCTATATGTGAATCAAAAAAACACTGAAAATTCTCTATATGGATATCTCGGAATTCCGAATTAAACTCAGAAACAAGTCTTGAAATTCCAGCAACTCTCTCCTTTTCGTTTGACTTTGTTATCATCGAAATATAGTTAGAAAATGAAAACTCATTTAACAACTCAACCTGTTTCAATGAAAACTCATTTTGATTCCATTTATGAATCATCAACTTCCCAAAATAATATCCGCTTCCTTCATCGCCTAAAAGATGCCCCTTTCCTCCAATTAACTTCGTTACTTCCGAACCAGACCAATCAAACATCACCGAACCGGTTCCCAAAATTGCCCCTGTTCCCTTTTTACTTCCAAACAATGTATAACAAGCACCTTCAACATCAGAAGCAACCTTAACATTAGAAAAGCCAATTCGCTCAAAAAGCTTCTTTCCCTTTCTAACATTTTCGCTATTAAAGCATCCTGCACCGAAAAAATACAACTTTGCCTTACTCAAATTAACTTCCTCTTTCCAAAATTTGGCGATTTTTGATTCAAACACCTCGTTCCAATATATCGGATGATAACTTTCAGTTCGAAAAAATTTCTTTTGATTAGCTGTTACAACACACCAATCGGTTTTTGTACCTCCACTATCTGCAAAAACGAATGTATCGATCATATCTCGAAAATACCGATTCTTTTATACTGATTAAAGAATATCGTTATCTTTCATTGTGGAAATTTCCGATCGATATAAAATTATTGAACGACTAGGTAAACAACGCACGCGAAAGTTTGGGGATGTTTTCTTGGGAGAAGACAAACGCAATAACATTCGCGTAGCTATCAAAGCACTAAAAAAGGATTCGACGAATTCACTAGCTCAATCCCGCCTAAGGCAAGAAGCTACATTTTCTTTCTCCAATGACACATTACCTGTCATTCTCGATTTTCATGAAGGAGAACGAGAAATAATCTTAGTTAAAGAATACATTGAGGGAGTTACAATCGACTTATTTTGGAAACAACTAAAAAACAAACAACGTATACCATTCCTTCAAAAATTTATGTATTCGCTCATTCCTCCTCTTAACATTCTCAACTCAGAGAAAATAACCCACTGCGATATCAAACCTGAAAACATATTAGTTCATGGAACAGCTGATTCTTTTAAGGTATCATTAATTGATTTCGGACTTTCTATAGATAAGCATAAACCTGAACAGCGCTCAACTCTCTTTCCATTAGGTTTTGCTGCTCCTGAACTACTTTTAAACCAATTAGACATTATTTCACAAAAAAGCGATATCTATGCTTTAGGCATTCTTATTTGGCGTCTCTTCACAGGAAAGTTACCTCTTACCCATCCAAATCCAAGTATATTCACAAACCTCCAGTTAACTCACCCACTCCCAACGCATGAATCCATCCCCAGAAAAGTCTTTGAAATTTTAGAAAAAATGACCGTAAAACATAGTTTTAAGCTTCCACCTAATAAGATGAAAAAAGAGGATGTAATCCCTTTACTTCAGGCAGCTATGAATCAGCGGCCAACCATAGAAATCATTGCAAAAGAATTTTCAGCACTTAAAACAAGACGATTTTGGATTTAACCTACCAAAGAATGTCTTTACGAATCCCCAAGTTAAATGCAAAATTTAAACGGTTCCAAAGCCTTGCTGTAGACACCGCATTAAAAACAACCTGCTGGCTAGGCTGACTAAACAAAATGTAGCTTCCTGTAAAATCAGCATATACAGTTCCAACTCTAGGAATTGAATACTTAACTCCTCCATTTAATCCAACAGCAAAATTTAAAATCCATCCATCATATTGATACAATGGATCAATGATAAAATTCTCATCATCATAAGGAGCGTTTCCCATTTTGACACGATTTACATGCAATTGAATCGTGCTCCCGCCATAAGCAGACCATCCAAAATCAAACCCATTCCCTGTATAATAACGATTCCCTCCTTCAAGTATAGTAGCATTCATACGTGGAACCGTTGTTAATGTGCTATACGTAAAACCATCATTTCCAATTAAAGAAACCAATAATGAATCTTGCGCAGATCTTGAAAAGTTATGTGTAACTCTTCCATAGAACGATGTTTGATCATCCGTAGGAACCTCAATTCCAAGATGTACACCTCCCCAAGTTCCTTTTACACCAAACGTATTCTGCGTGTTTCCACCTACACTTACTCCAATCTGAGCATTTAATCCACTCGAAATTGCTATTGCTATAATTAATACTATCCTTTTCATACTTGATTCCATTTGGGATTCGTCGTTAATATCTCATCAAAAATCGGGCAATTTTTATCGTGTGCTCCAGGAAGGTACCCAACTCCCATTAAAAACTCGTTCAAAATCTCTCCTCCGACAAATTTAAATCGTTTTTTAAACAACTTAACCCATTCATTTTTTGTTAACGGATGATTCAAATCCAGCCACTCTTTAAAGCTACCAAATTCCACTTGAATCTCCAATATTTGTCGAGCATTGTGGATTGCGGCATCTATTTTAAGTTTATTTCGGACAATCCTTTTATCATTTAACAATCTTTGACGCTCTTTTTCACAATAGTTGGCCACCTTTTCAATATTGAATCCATCAAAAGCCAATTGAAAGTATTTTTGCTTATTCAAAATGAGTTCCCAAGATAATCCAGCCTGATTAATTTCCAATATTAATCGCTCAAAAAGTTCATGATCAGATTCAACAGGATAACCATACACTTTATCATGGTAATCTACATGTATTTGTTTTGCTTTCTCTGATTTACAATACACACAATAACTCATTAAAACTTCAATTACGGCCCCCAAGATAAGAATTAATTTATCCCGATTAGTTTAGTTTATACTAAGTTATTGAATACTAAATATAACTTTCAAAATTATACTCATTTACAGCCAAAATGACAATCATATGTTTATTAATCCTATATATGCTTTAATTCTATTAAACTACAGTTATTTAAGATAATAACAGCCGCATTTATATGATTCAAAATTGAGAAGTTACTTAACTAGACTATCGAAGTACTTTTAACACAATTCTTCCTTTTCTGTTCAAATAAATATTTCATTTAACGGAAGTATCTTTCTCTAGATGAAAAAGAAGCGGTTTTATTACTTTTACCTAAAAGATTACGATTATGTCAGTATATGCATTTAATGGTTTCATTCCAGTTGTTAAAGCTTCCAGTTTCATTCACCCAAAAGCGAGTGTTACAGGAAATGTAATTATTGGTAAAAATGTTTACGTTGGCCCAGGAGCAGCTATTCGTGGGGATTGGGGACAAATCATTATTGAAGATGGTTGTAATATTCAAGAAAATTGTACAATTCATATGTTTCCGGGAACTACCGTTACGTTAAAAAAGGGAGCTCATATTGGACATGGCGCAATTATTCATGGCGGAACAATTGGTAAAAATTGTCTTATCGGAATGAATGCTGTTATTATGGATGACGTTATCATGGAAGACGAATGTATTGTTGGAGCTTTAAGCTTTGTTCCTGCAAAATCACATATTAAACGACGTAGTTTACTTGTTGGAAACCCTGCCAAAAAGATAAAAGAAGTTTCAGAACAGATGATCGCATGGAAAACAAAAGGTACGGCATTATACCAAGCACTTCCTAAAGAATGTCAGGATAGTCTCATGGAATGTGAACCGCTTCGAGAGATTGAGGAAAATAGACCGCAACAAGAATCAATGTATACTACTTGGAATTCAATAAAAGAAAATAAATAATAATGGTTTACGATATTACTCTTTTGACAGACGGTCGTTATTTAGAAGATCGATATGATGATCTCTACTCTCAAAATGTTGTAAAAGAAGACGGGCTTGTAAAAAAGGCCTTAGAGCGAAAAGGACTTAAGGTTCATAGAACAAACTGGGACGATCCAAATTTTGATTGGTCTAGTACACGTTTTATCCTTTTTAGAACTACTTGGGATTATTTTGATCGCTTTAAAGAATTCTCTAAATGGTTAGAATTTGTTTGCACTCAAACAAAACTTATAAATCCGAAAGAGATGATCTATTGGAATATAGACAAGCATTACTTACAAGACATTGAGAAAAAAGGTGTTCGGATACCGAAAACGATTTTCATTGAACCTAAAGACTCTCGATCTCTTCATTCAATTATTGACACATTAGACTGGAAAGAGTTTATCTTAAAGCCTGCAGTTTCAGGTGCCGCAAGACATACATATCGTTTTACTGCAGATACTGTAGCACAACATGAAACAACCTATAAGGATTTGATTTCTGAAGAATCAATGCTCCTGCAAGAATTTCAACATAATGTACTAACAAAAGGAGAAGTAGCATTTATTGTTTTTGGAGGAAAATACAGTCATGCAGTCCTAAAAAAGGCAAAACCCGGTGACTTTCGAGTTCAAGATGATTTTGGTGGATCTTTGCATGATTACGAGCCTTCAGCAGATGAAATATCCTTCATTGAAGAAGCCATAAAAGCTTGTAATCCGATTCCTGTTTATGCTCGTGTTGACGTTATATGGAACAATGAAAACGAACTTTGTATTGGAGAGATTGAACTAATCGAACCTGAACTTTGGTTCAGAAGAAATGAAAAATCCGCCGATCATTGTGCACAGGCAATTCGAAACTATATTGAAAATTGAGTTATTGACTACTTTAGATACAAATGCTCTAATTATGTTTAATTAACTTGAACTTTTTCACGAAAGATCCGGAAGAAACATCTACTAAATATATCCCATCACTAAACGAGGTCGTACTCAGTTTAATCAACGGTTGAAATGATTCAATAGTACGTTTAAGCACCACCTTCCCTTCCATATTGGTGATTTGAATCTTTATTTTTTCGTTTAAAGCACCAGATATGTTAACAGATAAAATATCTTTAACAGGGTTAGGGTACATTGTGATTCCCAGCTCATCTGAATGGTCCATAACACCAACATTAGGACACTCTCCAGGCATGTTACTATCCATCCAATTAATTCTATCGTCAATCCAGAACTTTAAATAATTCACTTCATCTTGGTAAGAGTTTCCTATATAATTATTGGGCCAAACATACGTTCCTAGCACATCCCATTGATCAAAATTACGCTCCTGCGCTAGGTCCAGATAATTCGCAATTGAATCAATTCGGCCATAAATATTAGGAAGGCTCAATTCATCAAGTCTAGCATTCTCCCATCTGCACCGCAGAACATTTGCAAAAACAGTATCCTGTAACAATTTATTCCACCAAAAGGGAACCATTGCATTATGAGCGCATATACTATTAAAATCTTTTTGCCAACCCGTTGAAGTATTACCCTCACAATAATTTGCATTACCAAAAGCAATATTAAAATCCCATAAGGGCCCTGCTTTCAACTTCCCTCCTTTACTGTCCTTATCTTTATAGAAATAAGAACTAATTCTATAACCATCAACATTCTTACTCAATTCGTTAAAGATGAAAAAATCTGCAAATGATGCTAAATCCATATAGGCTGCATATCCTGTTATTGGATCGGAAAAACCCGCTCCATTCAATGCATTTTCAAAATCGGTAACATAATCCTCAATATACTGGCTCTGAACAGGCAAAATTTCATCATCGTCAGGATAATGATGCAAAAAATTAATCTGATTTGTAGGATCTCCTGGTGGAGCATATGGAGAAACCCATCCAACTCCACCATCACCAGTAGTCTTATCGATTTTCAAAATATACCCTCCTGTTAAATCATCTCCAGCAATATCTAAACTATCCAATTTAGCGATGTCCAACCGATCATTATCTCTCTTTATCTTCTCCGTTAATAAATAAACGCCAATGTATTGATCATTTAATATGACCTCACAAAACTTAATTCTAGGAGCATAAGCCATTGACGTAGCTCCTAATTCGTAAAGCAGCGCATTACGCATAAGTGTTTTATCAGAATATGGAGCATATAAAACCCAATCATTCTCTACAGGCAAATCGATTAGAGACACATTATTGTTATTCCCAAAATCATCTTGAGTTTCAAAACTATACGACTTCTTTGGGAACATTTGAGAAGACGACCCTCTTTTTTCTATATTTATTTTCCCGTCATAATTATTTGGAAAATCTGTAAAATGATTCATTTGATTAGGTCCATTATGGATGATTTTCATGTCTGCCACAATTCGAATATCGTCTCCAATTCCTTGACCATTCGTATTAATGATTACCAAAGGCAAATTGGTTGAGTCAAATGGAGCACAATTAATGACATGACTCTCTTGAAAATCGTATTCTCCTCCAGTTTTAATAACAACACCGTCGTAAGTTAACTCATACGATCCTTGTCCTTGACTACAACAAATCCCATCACCAAAACTATCATAAATGGTAAACTCATAACATATTGTAGAATCCAAACAAACAGATGTACCTGATGAGTTGCCACTGACGATTACTGATGATGTTGCCACATTTTCTATAGACCAGCTTATTTCATTTGGGAAATTATCTGGAACGATGCTTACAATTAACTCCTTCTCTGTTCCTGAACATTGACCAAATAATTCAACATAACAAAAGGATAAAATAGCGAGCAATATAATTTTCAAATACATAGGAAGTACATTTATCAAAAGACAATCTCTTCCAAAGTACAAAAAATCATTATTTATCTTTCAAGGAGGTTGAAACTTTTAAATGTCCAACATCTGCATCGCGAGGCTCAGATTTCAAAGCTTTGTAAAGAATATATACCCCCGCAAGAAAAAATGGCACACTTAACATTTGACCTGTATTGATTGGCATGTAAGCATCTCGGTCTGTTTGTCCTAGCTTAACAAATTCAATCGTGAATCGCGCGCCCCAAATTAAAATCAAAAATGTTCCAAAAATTAAACCTGGTCTACGATAGGCTTGACGCTTCCAATACATTACCATTAAGATTACAAAGCTAATAATGTAACAAATTGCTTCGTACAATTGCGCTGGATGCCTTGGCGAAGGGTCTAACTGTAATGTTTCAGAATTGAAATAATGTACAAATTGAAATGCCCAAGGAACATTCGTTTCTATTCCAACAATTTCACTGTTCATTAGATTTCCTAAACGAATGAAGCAACCTGCAACTGCAACGGTTACTACAATACGATCCAAGATCCACATCATCGGCATTTTAACCACTTTTTTCGAATAGAAATACAACGCAATTAAAATGGCAATTCCTCCACCATGACTTGCCAGTCCTCCTTCCCAAACCTTCAATATATTGAGAGGGTTTGAAAAATACCCATCAGGTCCAGTGTAAGGTCCATAGAAAATAACATGTCCTAAACGCGCTCCAATGATTGTAGCCAAGACCATATACAAAACTAGTTTGTCTAGATAGTCCTCATGTACCCCATCCTTTTTGAACATTCTTTTAATTACGAAATAACCTATTAAAAGTCCTGTTACAAACAATAGACCATACAAGTTTGGTGTTTTCCAACCTTCGATAAGTTCGGGAGTTACATCCCATGTAATAAAAAGATTCACAATTATTCTTTGTTGATTTCGATCAAAGATAATGGTTTTTCCGAGTTACTTTTGAAAGGTAATTTCTCAGAACGACCTTTCTTAAAAATCTTATTACTTACCATGTTCCCTTTTCTTAACTCCTTTTGTTCTTCAGGGGAAAGTTGAATAATTGACTTACATTCATCTGAACAACAATTCTCCATTTTCTCCTTACAAGAATCACATTGAATGAATAATAAATGGCAGCCATCATTCGCACAATTCGTATGAACATCAGCTGGTTCCCCACATTGATGACATACTGAGATCACATCCTCAGTAATTCGCTCAGCACGTCTTTCATCAAACACAAAGTTCTTTCCTATATATTTATTATCAATCCCTTCTTCCTTACATTGGTTAGCGTAATTAATAATTCCTCCTTCTAACTGATGAACCTTATCAAAACCACGATGTTTAAACCAAGCAGAAGCCTTTTCACAACGAATTCCGCCAGTACAATACATTACAATATTTTTATCTTCATTTCCTTTTAAATATTCATCTTCAATAAAAGGAAGTGACTCTCTAAATGTATCTACATCAGGAGTAATTGCACCTTTAAAATAACCAACCTCCGATTCATAATGATTTCTGAAATCAATCAAGATGGTATCTTCTTGATCTGTCAATTCATTAAATTCTTTAGCTGAGAGGTGTTTTCCAATATCTCGAACATCAAATTTATCATCACTTAAACCATCTGCAAGGATTTTAGGACGCACTTTAATCTTCAATTTCAAAAACGGGAACTCAGCATCAGCTTCATCCACCGCAATGTTTAAGCGCACTTGATCTAAGAAATCAATCTCATATAGTTCATTCCTAAACTGAGTGATGTTTTTGGTCGGTACAGCTATTTGCGCATTAATTCCTTCATGGGCAACATACGTCCTTCCCACTACTTCTAAATTAGACCACATTTGAAATAAGTGATCTCTGAATAATTGAGGATTCTCAATTTTCGCATATTGATAAAAAGAAATCGTTACGAATTTATACCCAGCTTCACGCAGTCTAACTTCCAATTCCTCCTTACTTAATTTATTCCACAGTTGCATGCTATGTTGTTTTTAAAATAAGAGGTGCAAAGATAGCAACTATTTACAAATAGTATTTTTACAAAGTGAAAACACAAAAACTGAAGCTGTACATCTCTTTCTGTTTTCAGGCTAGCACTTACTTCTTATAAGGAGAAACATAGTCTTTCATAAACGCCTCCCAAGAAATTGGAGACTCCGGGTTATACTGATAAAAAAACTTGACAATTGGAAGAAAATCCTCCTTAGACTTATACCCACCAATAGGTTGTAAGTTCTGTAATTCTTTATTTAAAAAAACTACAGTTGGATAACTCATTTGACCATTCAATAATTCAGCGGCTAACTCATTATACCCCCTTCTACCAGAGGCTACAAACTTGTATGTCTTGTCCCCTAATACAATATCTGCTTTCTGCTCTGCATCCAAAGAAACGGCATAATACTTACCATTTACAGCTTCTCCGACAAGCGAATCTGAAAAAGTTGTCGCATCCATTCTTTTACACCAACCACACCAAGTTGTCCAAACATCAATAATCCACATCCTTGGTTCCTCTTGATGAAGTTTAAAAGCCTCTTCAAAAGTAATCCATTCAATCCCCCCACCCCGTTTATGAGCAGCTTCGGTCACAACATTCGTTGTTGTTACAGAATCTCTTGTAACTATTTTCTTTTCTTTCTGCCCAAACGATATAATCGTTAAGAACAGCATGGCTATAGAAACACTTGATTTTCGATAAATATTCATAGTTATTATAATTCGTCTAATATCTAAAGTTACATAATGGCATTGACTTCCCATTAATCAAACACTCCTCTAAGTTGGAAACTTAGTTTTTTTTAACGTTCTGATCTTTAATAAATCGTATATTCGTAACTGTGAAATTAACCTCTTATATAGCACTCCTTGGTGTAATGTTCCTACTTACCGCCTGTCCTCCTAGTAGAAGATCGAATTATCAATCAAACCTAAAACAGGTCAAAAAAAACGGAATGAACCTCCCAAACCTTCAGACCGAACGATACGAAGGAATAGAATATCAACTTTCAAACCTTTTCACGCACGATTATGATGATGATTACGTAAAAACGGATTACGCCTCAACTAAATGCATTTATGATATGAACATTCACTTTAGCGTTGAGATGTTTGATCAAAATGATGCCGAAGCGACCTCATATGCTTTCGATGAAGAAATTGATTTGTTAAATGCCGTTCATGATGATTATATTTTAATCAGAGAAGAGTCATTAGAAAACGAACAGACATCAATTAAAAAAGAAGTTCCTGCATCTGTAGGATATCCAGGATATATCCAAATTGTTCATGGAGCACCTTCTACTTATGGTGAACGCTCTTCATATTTCACTGCTACATTAGAAGTCGATGATGAATATTATGTATTCCAACTAATCGGAAAAGAGGAAAACATGGGGTATATGTATGACGATTTTATTGATATTATTTCATCTGTCCAAAAGTAATGCCTAAAGAGTTTCCTGAGCAAATAAGTTCAATATTGGCAACGCAACTTCCTGGAGAAATTGCTCATGAACGTGTAATGTCTAAAAAAAGACCTAAAACAAGTGAAGCAAAATTATTCGAAAGTGAATACCGAGATTCAGCTGTGGGAATTTTCATCTATAAAGAAAAGTCTAGTTTTAAAAGCCTCCTAATTCAGCGACCCGATTACGAAGGGACTCACGGTGGTCAGATAAGTTTTCCTGGGGGAAAATCTGAGGAGAAAGATGAAAGTCTCGAATATACTGCACGAAGAGAATCTTTTGAAGAAGTTGGAATCCCATTAGGAGAAGGTAAATTACTTGGAACCTTAACTGAAGTATATATTCCTGTTTCTAAATTCCGCGTTCAACCCTATGTTTTCTATCTAGATCAATTACCTAAATTAACACCTGACACTTATGAAGTTGCAGGAATCATCCCTTTTGACCTAATAGATTTTAAATCCCTAAAAATCAAACACAAATCTATTCCAACACGACAAGGAATAACCTTGAAGAACATGGCATATTTTGACATTGATCGTAAAGTTGTTTGGGGAGCTACGGCATTAATGTTGTCAGAACTCCAAGAAGTGATACGTCTAAGTGAGATTTAAACTATATACGTATTCTGGCAAATCCAAATGCTGTAGAAATACTATTTGAACCATCAACAAAGAATGACAATGCATCTCGCGAAGAGATTCCAAATTCGTATGCCCCTCCTTTTAATTCAAAATTAATTCCTAATGGAACATTATGCTTGTAAACACCTCCTCCAAGATATCCAGCACTCAAACGAATTCGTTTAAACAAGCGAACATCTCCTCCAAAAGATATAATTGGATTTACTAAACTTCCAGGATTATCAACATCGAATGGACCAACAATATCCATTCCGAATCGAGCAATATTTCCTAATTCAATACTTGCCCCTAAACGATAATTCGCAGCATTTTTAACCTTATATTTTTCTTCTCCGACAAGAGAGAGAATCCCACCATCTTCTAAAAAACTATAGATAGAGTTTGTCACATTAAAATTCTCCATTCCATTTAAACTGATATCAGAAACCAACGAGTCCTCAACACGGTATACGTTCCTTGTATAAGTTACCGAACCAATATTGTTTACCGCTGCCGCAATTTTCAACTTTTTAAATAACATTATTGTAGCTGACAAGTCGACTCCATATCCATTCCCTACAGATTTAGGGATAATTCCAGCATCTTTGTAATTTGAAG
Source organism: Crocinitomicaceae bacterium (assembly GCA_022448165.1). Lineage (GTDB taxonomy): Bacteria > Bacteroidota > Bacteroidia > Flavobacteriales_D > Crocinitomicaceae > UBA4466. The sequence continues at coordinate 22,677 of JAKVAS010000036.1, forward strand.
GGTTTAAGTTTGAAATAGCCCCGTAATCAATATCATAATTTGGATTAAACGATGAATAAATATAGAAGCCATCATCACTTGACTCTAAATCGAACAGCGCCATTGACTGAATAAAACGTCCTCCAATTCCACCATAAACTGCAAACATCGAATCACCAAAAACTTTTCTTCCGTATCCAAAATTGTAATAGCGATTCCAAGCAAATTTAACCGCAGAACCATTTGTAATCTCACTAATCCGTAATGGAACAGCAACTGATCCAAGGATAGCATTTGACAATGTATCTTCAGAAAGTGTAGTGCTGTTAGCGATTACCGAAGTATCAGTCCCAAACACAACAGTTAATGAGTCAAAATAATTTGAGTACTTTCCATTAAAAACCAAATCAGTAGTTGTTTCATTGAATTTGGAATACCAATTATACGATTCGCTTACATTAAAGGCAATCCCTCCAAACTTTTCACCTTGATACGAAAACCCCAACCAATTATAAGTAAAATCCATTGCAATTCCAGAATTCAAGTATTCTTGCGCATACTCTCGCTGTTGTTCCCACCTCGCAGGATCTTCAACCTTTCCTGAAATATCCTGACGAACTGCACTATAAAGTTGTTTTAACTTTCCTACATTCAATGAATCAGAATAAACACCAAAGTTAAACTCTGTCATTCCGAAAGTTGTTTTCTTACCTTCAAAACCTGTACCGAACCCAAGCGAAGATGCATTAATTCCAAGTGAATGATAATCCGTTACAAATGTTGTAGCGACCCCCTTTCCCACTGCAGTATAAGAAATCCCTTGTGTTTGTGAATTTGAAATTCCCGCTAATAGAATTGCAGAACAAAAAATTGCGAAACGTAGCTTCATGAACATTGGTTTTTAATGTAGTTAATAGTAACGAGTGTCTAAAATACAAGATTAAGCGTTTTATCAGCAAAAATGAAATGTTTTTTTTGGGTAACAAAACATTTATATCGATTTAAGTTAGAAGAACTAGTGTATTTCAGATATTCTCTCAAAACAAATCGACAATTAAATACCAACTATCAGACTTACATCCTAATAACAAAAAAACTTCCTTTCAGAAAGCCCATTGAAAAATTAGCAAAAACTGTTATAAATAAAAAAGAGGAACAAATTTTATTGAAACTTCTTCCTCTTTCATCTAAACCATGCTAAAACTATAAAACCCAAAAACAAAAAACTACTATTGTTTTTGAATACTTCAAAGTTAAGGTTAATTTCTAAATCTACAAGTGTTTTTTACAAATTTTAACATTATCCAAGGACAACATCAAGTATCATCATTAGTAAAAACCCAAAAATAAAGCCCATTACAGCGACATCAGTAAACTTATCCCTCTGCGTCTCAGGGATTACTTCTTCGACAACTACATAAATCAT
>JAKVAS010000037.1 GCA_022448165.1 Crocinitomicaceae bacterium
CAAGCACGTAACATTGAACGTGTATTATTACCAGTTATTCCAGAGGTTAAAGTTTTGGATCGTAATAATTTGATTTTAGACATTTTTGCTAGTAGAGCGAGGTCTGCAAATGCAAAAACGCAGGTTGAGTTAGCGCAAATGCAATACTTATTGCCAAGATTAACTAGAATGTGGACGCACCTTGAACGTCAAGCTGGGGGAATTGGAATGCGTGGGCCTGGAGAAACACAAATAGAAACAGATAGAAGGATTATTCAGCAAAAAATTTCTTTGTTGAAGAATAAATTAAAGAAAATTGACAAACAAAAGGCAATTCAACGTGGAAATCGTGGGGAACTGGTTCGTGTTGCATTAGTAGGGTATACGAATGTTGGGAAGAGTACCATTATGAATCTCTTGAGTAAATCAGACGTGTTTGCTGAAAACAAACTGTTTGCAACATTAGATACTACTGTTCGAAAGGTGGTAGTTGAAAATCTTCCTTTCCTTTTAACAGATACTGTTGGGTTTATTCGTAAGCTACCGCATCAATTAGTAGAATCGTTTAAATCTACGTTAGACGAGGTTCGGGAATCGGATATTCTTGTGCATGTACTAGACCTTTCTCATCCTAATTTTGAAGATCATTTTCAAGTAGTAAATGAGACGCTTTCAGAGATTGATAATTCTGAAAAACCAACGATTGTTGTCTTTAATAAAATCGATGCATATCAGCATATCGAAAAGGAAGAAGATGATTTAACTCCTCATTTATGGAATAATTATTCGATAGAAGAGTTAAAGAAAACTTGGATGGCAAAATTGAGTAACACGAAGTGTGTTTTTATTTCTGCTCAAAATAAGGATAACATCGTTGAGTTCAAAAAAGTACTTTATGATGAGGTTCGAGATGTTTTTGAAACAAGATATCCATATCATCATTTCTTATATTAAAAGTACTTCTTCTCTTTTTACCTACTCTCTTGAAGGGAAGCTTAGGGTTAAATGGTGTTTGTTTTCAATGTTTTATGATTAAATTTTGCAAAAAAAAGCGCCCACCAGCTAAGGCAGACGCTTTTCCAGTTTGATTATGTATTATCTAGTCTCTTACAAGTTGCAAGAAGTTATGTCCTTCAATTTTTGAATCACCGTTAACGCCAGTCACAATATATTTTACGAAGTATGTTCCTCCAACGGCAGGAGATCCGCCAGGAGATGTTCCATCCCATGTAGGACTTGAGCCTCCAGTGATTGTTTTTTCAAACATAACGCTTCCCCATCGATTGAGAATTATTAGTTCAACTTCTAGGGCATTTTCAACATAGAGTTCGAATAAATCATTTGCTCCGTCGTCATTTGGTGTAAAGATATTCGGACAGTCAACGATTGGAACTGGATATGTACAGCTTCCATCATCAATCGTTGCCGTTGGATTATAGTTCTCAGCAGTTGGATCAGTACATCCACATGGAGAAACGGTAATTGTTACCGCAGTGGTATCTGCACAACCTCCTGCATCTGTTGCGATTAAAGTGACAGGCGTACTATTAGTAAATGTTTGAGTCTGAGAAGCAGAACTATTAACATTTATAATGTTACCTCCTCCAAAATTCCATTCATAACTTACGGCATTCTGACTGTTGTTCGTAAATAACACTTGAACTGGAGAACATCCACTATTTGGGGTTGCCGAGAAACTTGCAACTGGTGGATTGTCTACATCAACAAGCACACTATCCATTAATTGACAAACATTATCTGTTACTGTAAAGTAGTACCATCCTGGAGAAATGTTTTGCCATACTGTAGCGTCAATAGATGCAGTACTACTACCGGGTCCCGTCCAAGTATATAGTGGTTGCCCTGTTTGTCCTGAAACAAAAGCGGCAACTGCTCCTGTTGGGTTACAAGGGGCTGAAGGGTAAGAGATCAATGAATCAATGAGTAAAGTTTGATTTAGAGTAACTGTAACTGTATCTGTTTGTGAATAGCCACATTGATCAGTAGCCGTGACGTAATATTCAACAGGACCTAGCGTGGAAGCGCTAACATAGGCATTTGAAGTAGTTGAAGAACTACCAACCCAAGAATAGGTAAATGGCTCAAAACCGCCTGACGCAATAGCAGTTACAAGTAAAGAGTCTTCAGAACAGAGTAGGGTTGTGTCTTGTTCGTCAATCGTAATATTGGGTTCGTCAAAAATCCATACAGTTCCAGAGGAAACAATTGTATCCCCACATGGACTGATGGTAAAAGCAGTGATTGTTACAGATTCTCCTGGTTCAATAACACCATCTGCAGTAGGAAGGAGGTTTAAAATTACTGTGTCCTCACCGGGTAAGAAGGTGACGGGATTAACAAGTGTTCCGAAATCAACGCCTTCTGTTGCGGTGCCTGTGATATTATAGTTAATGATTAATGTATCAGTCGTGTCAGTTACAGGGCGCGAGAAAATAAAATCTGCATCTGTACATCCTTCGTAAACAGCGGTGTCACCAGTAACAGTTGCAACAGCAACTTGAACAGCTTCAGAAGAAAAACTAGCTCCTTCTAAAAATACCGCAGTATCTAAAAAGTCATCTTGGCAATCAGAAACGGCAAATTTAAAATGATATGTTTGACCACAAACAACTTCGAATTCAATTGAAATAGGAATTGTGAATCCATTAAATGAATGTGTTGTTCCTGTCGGATTATCAATGTAGTAAGCTGCGTTTAATCCTGGGTGTATCGTTGAAATGGTAATTGGTTCTGCAGTGCCGGGGACAACTGCTAAATTTTCAGCTCCGTTGGGAAAACCTGCCGGAGAGGCAAATGGACCTGCAAACCCAGGGCCACTAATAAAGAAACCAAAGGCATCATTATATTGCGTGTTAACATATGTCAAGTATTCTTCAGAAGCGAAAACGAAATTAAATCGAACCGAATCACCAATCGGAATAAAATCAAATTCTAAAATTGCCGCATCTTGTGTTACATTGATGTTTCCTGATGCAGGATTTGAAGTAACTGATTGTGCTACAGTGAGTAGATCTGGGTCACCAGGTCCCCCAAATTGACCAATACTTGGTTGAGCTGGAGGAATACAATCAACGACATTACCACTTGACATTACTAATCCAAAGGGCAGCCCGATATTTGAGGATGATCCATCAAAGGAACCAATTTGAGAGGTTTGGCCCGAAAATGTAATGTTAGAGACAGAAACTCCATTACCAATTAAATTGTTTTGAACGAGTTGAGTTGGAGATGGGGTTGGGTCAACGATAATCTGTCCGAATGCGATAGTGCTCGAAACTATAATGATTAATAGTGATAAAAGTGATTTCAAAAACATACTTCTTGTTATTATAGTTAGTACTAAGACTTTATCTTTTCATTTTTGGTTGCATGAAATTCTAATTTTAATCAAAGAATGCCGTTTTTTTCTTAGAAAATTGCGAGTTTTGACCCAGATACAAATAGAACTTTACATACATGAATAATACACAGACGTTTATCTCCGAAAATAAAGACAGATTCCTTAATGAATTAATCGAGTTGTTAAAGATTCCTTCTGTTTCAGCAGATCCAAATTTTGCTGGCGATGTTAGAAAAACAGCAAGTCAAGTGGCTGAGAGTTTAAGAGAAGCTGGTGCTGAGAATGTTGAGATTTGTGAAACAGCAGGTTACCCTATTGTTTACGGAGATAAAATAATCAGTACAGATTTGCCCACTGTATTGGTGTATGGTCATTATGATGTTCAACCTGCCGATCCAATTAACTTATGGACAAACCCGGCATTTGAACCTGTAATTAAGAAAACTGAAATTCACCCTGAAGGTGCTATTTTTGCACGTGGAGCTTGTGATGATAAGGGACAAATGTTTATGCATGTTAAAGCGTTCGAAGCAATGATTAAATCGGACGAATTGCCATGTAACGTAAAGTTCATGATTGAAGGAGAAGAAGAAGTGGGGAGTGAAAACCTTGGGGTTTTTGTGAAGGAGAATCATGAACGTTTGAAGGCGGACGTGATTTTAGTTTCTGATACAGGAATGCTAGCGAATGATGTTCCTTCAATCACTACGGGACTTCGTGGATTGAGTTATGTTGAAGTTGAGGTTACTGGACCAAATCGAGATTTACATTCAGGATTATATGGAGGGTGTGTTGCGAATCCAATTAACATCCTTGCCAAGATGATTGCTTCTCTACATGATGAGAATAATCATATTACGATACCTGGGTTTTATGATCGAGTAGTTGATCTAACTGATGAGGAAAGAGCGGAAATGGCTAAAGCACCGTTCAGTAAAGAAGCATATTGTAAAGCGCTTGACATTAATGATGTGTATGGAGAGAATGGATATTCTACCATGGAGAGAGGGTCAATTCGTCCTACGTTAGATGTTAACGGAATTTGGGGAGGTTATACTGGAGAAGGTGCAAAAACGGTAATTGCATCTAAGGCATATGCGAAGATTTCAATGCGTTTAGTACCAGATCAAGATCCTGAAGAGATTACAAATTTATTTTTGAATCATTTTGAATCAATTGCTCCAGAAGGGACAAAGGTAGTAGTTACGCCTCATCATGGAGGAGAGCCTGCGGTTACGCCAATTGATTCAATTGGATATAAGGCGGCTAGTATAGCTTATGAAAAAACATTTGGAAAGAAGCCAATTCCAGTTAGAAGTGGTGGTTCAATTCCAATTGTTTCAATGTTTGAAAAAGAACTTGGTTTGAAGACTGTTCTTATGGGGTTCGGATTGGATAGTGACGCAATTCATTCTCCTGATGAGCACTATGGTTTATTCAATTACTACAAAGGAATTGAAACGATTCCACATTTTTACGTTGCATTTACAGAACTATTTAATTAAATCATATGCGGTATTTTTTTCTTGTTGTATTATTACTGTCATTAGCATCATGTAAATTTCACCAACCTGAATTTAGAGGAGATGAGAAGTTTGAGGTGAAAAAAATGGATGGACAAACAATTACACTAAATGCAGGTGGAAAGGTCTATAATGGAAATTGGTTTGGAGTAAAGATCAAGCCATCTATTCTTGATTTGTATATAAATGATGATTATGTTGGGAAAGTACATCTAGAAAAGAAGGTTAAGATGAAAGCGAAACGAGAGACTATGATCGAAGCTCCGCTTACAGCATATCTAGAAAAAGGAACCTTAATGAAATTGATGGCTGCTGGAATGAAAAGTGAGGTTACATTAAGGTTTAAAGGAAATGTGAAGGCTGGAGTGTTTCTTTTTTCAAAGAAATTTGAGTTTGATGAAACAAAAAAAGTCAGTGGAAAAAGTTTGAGGCCGTAGTTATTGTTCGATAAAGACTCTGTGAATTCGAGATGAGAACCTGGTCATTACTTCATATGGGATGGTATTCATTGCTTTTGCAAGAACCTCAACTTGTTGGTTTGGTCCGATGATTTCTACTTGATCTGATTCTTTGATATTTAGATTAGTTACATCAATCATAATCATATCCATACAGACATTTCCAACGGTTGGACAATAGTTATTGTTGATATATACGCCGCCAATTCCATTACCTAGTGCACGACTAAACCCATCTGCATACCCAACAGGTATTGTAGCAATTTCCATGTCTTTTTCACAGGTATAAGAACGTCCATATCCGATGGTTTCACCTGCCGATAATCGATTCACTTGAGAAACTACACTGTACCAAGAAATGGCAGGTTCTAATTTTGACTTCCAGGTGTTTTGACTAGAGATCCCGTACATTCCTATTCCTAATCGAGCCATATCAAATTGAGCGTTGGGGTAGTTTACAATACCTTCAGAATTAAGAATATGGCGTAAGAATGGTAATGGAAGTACAGCTTCTAGTTGTTGGGTGATTTTTTCAAAAAGAGCTATTTGCCGTTTCGTATAATTTGAATTTTCAATATCGGATTCTGCTAAATGAGAATAAACACTTTTAACAAGTACTTCTGGTTGAGATTGAAGTTGTTGAATTAAGGCTGAAACATCTTCTTCATGAAAACCTAAGCGGTTCATTCCCGTTTCGATTTTTATATGAATAGGGTAGCTCATTTTATCCAATACGATGAGTTCACGAATAAATGCGTCTAAGTGTCGTAGGGAAAAAATCGCAGGTTCAAGATTGTGCGCAACACATTGAGAGAATTGATCAAGCTCACAATTCATTACTAAAATAGGAATCTTTACACCAGCTTCTCGTAATTCGACCCCTTCGTTTGGGTATGCAACACCAAGGTAATTAATACCTATTTGCTCCAAAAACACACCCATTTTTTTTGCATTTGATCCATAAGATGATGCCTTTACCATGCACAATAGCTGAGTTCCTTTTTGTAAAGCTGATTTATAGAGATGAATGTTTTTTCGGATATTTCGCAAGTTAACTTCTAAGAAAGTTTGATGTTGCATTCTTTTAAATGAACGAGCAATTTGTTCTAATCGAACAGACCGTTCTCCTTTAAAGAGTATAGAAGCATTTTCAAATGATTCCTTAAAATCACTTCCATAGTAATGGAAGTAGGTAGTTATTGGTTGGTAAGAATCAATTATCGTTTGGATTTGATCTTCTCTTTCAGAATCCTTTTTTGATAGTCCAACAACAATTATGCGATTTTTTTGTTGAGAATTTGCTAATTGATAATCTAAAGCGTGCGCTAGAGATTCTAAATCCAAATTGTAGGAATCGTTTAGTATAATTGAATCATTTATTCCTTCAAATACTTCTAGTCTAGACGCTAATGCTTCAAGGTTTCCCAATTGCTGAGAAACAGTTTCATGGTCTACCCCAAGTTCTATGGCCATATTGGCAGCTAGTACGGCATTTTGCTGATGAATTGAATCAGTAAATGGAATGGCTTTGATTAAAGGAAATTGTTCAATATTAATAGGGATTCCATTTTCAAGGCTTATCGAATCTGGATGAATCGAGTAAGTTGTATTTGCAAAAAGTGAGCTTAGTTCTTTTATATATTCTACTTGAGAAACAAATTGTTTTGATTTGTTGGTTGAGATCGAGGTAAGTATTCCATGAGTGGGTTGTATCATATGATGAATTACTTCCATGTCGCCAGGTTCAGTTATCGAAGCTTCAATAATACCAATTTCGGCGTTTGAATGAAGTTCTAATAATGATAATGCCACTCCAAGGCGTGAATTGTAACTTTTAGGGCTCTTTACAACAGATTTTGATGTTGAGAGTAATTCGCCAAGCCATTCTTTTACAGTTGTTTTTCCATGAGATCCGATAATAGCAACAATTGGATAGCTAAATCTAGATCGGTGATGTGCAGCAAGTGTTTGAAGAGCAACAAATGAGTCTTTGACAATAATCCCTTTAGCATTTGATAAAGGTTCAAGTTTTGATGGGTCTTGAACAACAAAATGTCTTACGCCTTTTGAATAGGCTTCTTCTATAAAATCATGCCCATCTCTAAAACTTCCTTTCAATGCAAAAAATAGAATACCATTCCCTACGGAAATAGTGCGAGAATCATATGTTATAGAAGTGATTATTTCATCCGATTTTATGGATGATTTTATAAATAAGGAAGAGATTTCTTGGTATGAATAATCTAATTTCAATGTGCTATTTTATTATAGCAGGATCGGCAAAGAGGTTTGTATTCATCAACAGCTCCAACTAAAACCTGCTCTTTATCTTCCACTGTTCTATGTGAGAACTGTGCTAAGTTACCACAAGATACGCAAATCGCATGGACCTTAGTTACGTATTCTGCAATTGAAAGTAATTTAGGCATTGGTCCGAAAGGAACACCTTGAAAATCCATATCCAGACCAGCAATTATTACACGAACTCCGTTTTTTGCAAGATGATTACAAACATCAATGATTTCATCGTCAAAAAATTGTGCCTCGTCAATTGCGACAACTCGTTCTTTCTTCCAAATGTTAAGGATTTCATTAGAGCTATTAACACAAACCGCTTCAAAGCTTTTACCTTGGTGACTAACAACATTTTCCTTATGATAGCGATCATCTACAAGGGGTTTGGTCAATAAAATTTTCTGATTTGCAAAGCGAGCTCTTGTTAATCGACGGATTAATTCCTCGGTCTTTCCAGAGAACATTGAACCACAAATTACTTCAATCCAACCATGTGGTCGTCCTTCTTCTGGAAAGTGTTCTAAAAACATATTATTTATTCATTTTATAGGTTTTCAACAGTGTAGCGAAGAGAACTCAAAATGAAAAGGTTGAAAAGGTTGATAGTCTTCGTTAACTTTGATGAACTAAAGTCGTTAATTTACTGCACAGTTTTTGATGTTCGTTAGCAACTTGGGATAAATGTTGAAAAGTCGAATTTGAATAGTATTATGGAAGGGTTAAGCAACTATAGGTCAAAATTAGAGGCAATTGAAGTCTTGATTTCTAAATTGGAGAACGGTGAGTTGTCTGTGAATGAATTATCGGATTTGGCTAATTTGACGGCAGAATTACACGAACGAAGTATAATTCTTAAATACAAGGCTTTTGAAATGAAGTCAAATGTTGAACCAGCTGCTCAAATTGAAGAAAAACTTGAGGCCACTGTTCAAGAATCGTTAAGTGAAATTGAAGAAAATGATGAGGAAGCGACTTCATTAGATTTTTCTCTTTTTGAAGAGGAGGCTCCTGAGATGGTTTTTGAAACTTCCGAAATTGAAGCTCCAATTGTTGAGGTTGAAGACAATATGGAAGATAGAGAAGAAGTGTCTATTTCTGAACCAATTGAAGCGCCAATATTTGAGGTGGAAGAAAGAGTTGAACAAACAAGAATTGTTGAATCAATGAATGGTTCTTTTATGGATCGTATTAAATCATCAAGTGATGGTGTTGGAAGTCAGTTTACAGGTAAGCTAGATTCGCTAATTGGTGCTTTTGGACTTAATCAGCGTTTGAGATACATCAATGATCTTTTTGATGGGTCAAGTGATGCTTTTGGTGATGCGATTAAATCGCTAGACAATCAACAAGGTATAGAAGCTGTTCGCCCAAAAATTGATGTGCTAGCCTCTCAAAATGAATGGGATGCTGAGGAAGAGGTAGTTGTAGAGTTTGTTACAATGATTAAACGAAGATATGCATAGGTTAATTTTGTTGTTGATAAGTTTTCTTGCTTTTCAATCTTTTGGACAAGTTGAACCAGACTTTAAACGAATTACTCGGACCCTTTGTTCTCCTGAGTTTCATGGTCGAGGCTACTATAAAAAAGGAGATTCAATTGCAGCGGATTTCTTAGTACAAGAGTTCAAAAAAATAGGAGTTTCCCCTCTTCGTAAAAAAGAGTATTTACAATCATTTCCGTTAGAAGGAGTAAATGTTTTTTCTGGAAAAATGAATGTTCTTAATGGATCCAAGGTGCTAAAGCCTGGGGTTCATTTTATGGTTGATCCTGAATCAGGTGGATTTACGGGGAAATTAAACCCGATTTATTTGTCTGGAGAAAAAATGATATTAAACGAAGGAACAGAGATTAATGACGACTATATCCGAGAAAAATTTTCTGAGTTACAAAGTTCGGATCTATATAACGCAATTTTACTGGATTTATCGATTGTTTCAGGAGATTCTCTCAAGGCATTAATGGGGTTTTCAAAAGTACTAGCGGAAAGTGCTCCAGTAATTGAGGTCATGAATCGAAAGTTTACTTGGTCAGTTGGAAGAAAGCAACTGGCGAATCCGTTAATTTATATTCAAGACTCTATTATTGATTTTAAACAAGGTTTTACGGTTGATATTGAATCTGAGTTTATTGAAACGTATCAAACACAGAATGTTATTGCATCAATTCCTGCAAAGAAGAAATGTGCCGAGACAATTGTGTTTACTGCGCATTATGATCATCTCGGAAGAATGGGAGATGAAACGTGTTTTCCTGGGGCGAATGATAACGCATCTGGAACCTCAATGCTTTTCACAATGGCAAAGCATTTTAAAGAGAATCCTTCGGATTACAATATTTTATTTATTGCATTTGCTGGAGAGGAAGCTGGTTTAGTCGGATCAAAATATTTTGTAGAGCATCCGATGTTAAAATTGAAGAAGATTGAATTTCTTGTCAATCTTGATATTATGGGGTCAGGAGAAGAAGGGATTACTGCGGTTAACGGAACATTATTTGAAAAGGAATTTGAGCTATTGAAAGAGATAAGCGAAGAGAATCAATTACTCGCAAAGGTAAAACGACGAGGACCAGCTGCAAATTCTGATCATTACTGGTTTACCAAAGCTGATGTGCCTTCATTTTTTATTTATACTATGGGGCCAAACAAGAATTATCACGATGTTTTTGATGTGTATGAAGCGTTGAGTTTTCAAGAATACGAAGATATTACAACCTTATTGATTTCCTTTGTTGACAGGCTTTCTGAGTTAAAATAAGCAAGACCTGTGTGTTTTCTTGTGATATTGTCTGAATTGGCTAGATAGACCGTTGATTTTTGTGTAAATTTCCAGCTTAAAGCACTCAATATGAAAGCTAAATTGTTATTTATTTGTTTGATTTTTGCCTCATCAGCGCTTGGGCAACCGTATGCTGGAAAAACGTTTGAAAAACAAACGATTTCAAAAGCTGCGGGATGTGTTCCTCCAAGTACTAGTACTTTATTGGACTTAAATAATGTGAGCGCTCTAATTCATACAGCGGGAAACTTGTGGCAAGTTCCAGGACAAAATTTGGCTCATTATGAAGTTCCGAAAAACTCTGGAGTTATGGCATTGTTTACTTCTGCACTCTGGCTTGGAGGGACAGATGTAAATAATCAACTTAAGCTGGCGGCTCTTCGCTATAGAAATGGACAGGATTATTGGACAGGTCCATTATCTCAGGGTGCGGCGGAAACTACATATGATAATTGTGCAAAATATGACCGCCATTTCATAACTGTTCAAGACGAAATTCGTGAATTTGACGCATGGTTTAATGCAGGAATTGAAGATGCGGAGAACGGAACAAATATTCAGTCTACTACATACCCAAATTATGAAGTGCCATTGGTTATTAAAGAATGGCCTGCGCATGGAGATATATCGCAAGGGCAAGATTATTATTTAGCTCCGTTTTATGATCGAAATGAAGATGGAAACTATAATTGGGAGGATGGTGATTATCCTTGGCATGATATTACCAAGACGAAAGAGTGTAAGGTTGATCGACGTGTATCTCTCTTTGGAGACTTAAACTTTTGGTGGATAATGAATGATAAAGGAAATATCCATACTGAAACTAACGCTGACCCGATTGGAATGGAAATTCGTGCGCAAGCATTTGCGTTTGCATCGAATGATGAGGTGAATAATATGACATTCTATAATTATGAACTAATTAATCGGGGAACTCAAACACTTCAGGATACATACTTTGGATGTTTTACAGATGGTGCATTGGGAGATCCAAACGATGATTATGTAGGATGTGATGTTAATAGAGGATTAGCGTATTACTATAATGGAGATAATTTCGATGGAGATAATGCTGGATACTTAGGGTATGGAGATAATCCTCCGGCGGTTGGTGTTGACTTTTTCGAGGGACCTTATCAAGACGATGACGGAATCGATAATGCATTCGGTATTGGATCGGGAGAAGCATTAAATGGTATAGGCTATGGCGATGGTATTATAGATAATGAACGTTATGGAATGAGACGTTTTTTATACTATAGTAATTCTGGTCAGGGGGCTAACCCAAGTCAAACAGATCCTTCATCTGCGGCTGATTATTACAATTATTTAAAAGGTTTTTGGAAAGATGGAACACCTTTTTATTACGGTGGTTCTGGACATATCTCTGATGCAGAGGCTGATCCAAATATAGCATGTGATTTTATGTTTCCTGGAGACACGGATCCATTGGGTTGGGGAACGGGTGGTATCCCTCAGGATGTATGGACGGAGCAAACAGCAAATAATCCGGCAGATGACCGAAGGTTTGTTCAATCGGCAGGCCCATTTGTATTAAAGCCAGGTTCTGTGAATAATATTACAGTAGGCGTGGCATGGGCAAGGGCTTCAGGAGGCGATCCTTTTGCTTCAGTTGAAGCTTTGCAGAGAGCTGATGATAAAGCACAGGCATTATTTGAAAATTGTTTTCGAGTATTAGATGCGCCCCATGCTCCTGTAATGGAAATTCAAGAGTTAGAGAATGAGTTGATTTTGACATTAAGTAATTCTGTAAACTCAAATAATTATAATGAGCAATATATTGAGTTTGATCCATTTATTGTAGTACCGGATTCTTCAGCAGATTTAAATTATAGGTTCCAAGGATATCAGATTTTTCAGCTAAGTGGAGATGATGTTTCACTATCCGATTTGGAAGACCCTACGAAGGCTCGTTTAGCAGCGCAATGTGATATTGAAGATGACATTGATAGAATTATCAATTTTGAGTTTGATGAAGGATTGGGAGCAAGTATTCCTGTAGAGAAGGTGAATGGAGAGAATAAAGGAATACGTCATAGTTTCCTTATAACTGAAGATTTATTTGCTTCAGGCGACAAACAATTGGTTAATTTTAAAACATATTATTTTGTAGCGATTGCCTATTCGCATAATAATTTTAAGGAATATGATCCTACAGATCCATTAGCACTGGATGGTCAACAGAAAAAATATCTATCTAGTAGAAAAGCTGCATCTAGTGAAGTAAAGATAGTTGCAGGGATGCCACATAATCCGAAACCTGAAGCTTCAGGGACAGGACAAAATATTGAATATGGTTCAACACCTAGAATTAAGCGTTTAGATGGTTACGGTAATGGTGGTAGGGTTTTGGAATTGACTCAGGAATCAACGAATCAAATATTGAGTAATGGATTCTTGGATACTCCGACATACAGATATGGAAATGGTCCGATTAATGTGAAAGTTGTGGATCCTTTAAATGTAGCCGATGGTTATTTTGAATGTAAGTTTCATTCGTATTCCACATCGTCTTCAAATGGAGCAGATACTGCATCTTGGACTATATACCATTATTCGTCTGAAGGTGGTTCTTTGATTGATTCAGTAAGTTCTGAGTTGGCAATTTCTATGAATAACGAACAGATTATAGCGAAATGGGGAGTGTCGGTTCAAATTAATCAAGAGAATTATTATTTGCCAGATGGCGGTGCAGGTGGAATTGAGGGAAGAACTACAGATCTTCTGGATGCAACAATTTCTTTTACTGATAGTTCGAAGATATGGTTGAGTTTTGTGCAAGACAACGATGCTTTTTTCCCTACAAACTGGATTCGTTCCGGTGATTACTCGCCGACTGATCCTGACGATTGTTTGCCGAATGAACTTCCTTATTTGAATCCATGTAACTATAGGGATCAAAATGGAGCAGATAATGATAAGGTATTTGCCGGTATGTTAGAAGGTGGAATTGCTCCTCACAGAGTTGTAGGTTATGAAGAAGATTATATGCCAATTGCATATTATAATTTTACTTCTGCAACTACGGCTAAAAAGAACTCATCAATTAGTTTCATGCCAAGTGTCGATATTGTTTTTACGAATGATAAGTCGAAATGGACACGATGTCCAGTGATTGAGTTGGGGCGTGATAATGCACTAAATGTAGGAAATGCAGAGCCAGGACAAATGCGTAAAAGTAGCAGTGTTGGAAAAGATGGCTTGCCTGACAATTCTGGAACAACTGGAATGGGATGGTTTCCAGGTTATGCGATTGATATTGAATCAGGGGCGCGGTTGTATATGGCATTTGGTGAAAACTCTTTTTTGGGAAATGAGAATGGAGCGGACATGATCTGGAATCCTACGGATCGTTTGGTTGATGGTGTTGGAACCCCATTGATGGGAGGAATGCACCCAGTTTATGTATATACTTATAAGAATCGCACATTAAATAATTATTTGCCAGCATACGATTATGAAGCGTATTCGAGTGCCTCTGAAAATTTGGCGAATCACAGATTGTACCAAGATCAATTGTTGGTTGATGCAAACGATCCTTTAACAAAGCATAAAATGTATGGTTGTTTAGGATGGATTGCTTATCCAATACTTACGGCGGGAGCAGATTTATTAGAGACAGATGTTTCAATTCGTCTTCGTGTAAATAAAGAATATAAAAATTTCTCGGCTACTGGTTTAAATCAGGGACGACCAATGTATTCATGGAATATGGATGAAATTAGTACTGAACTTGGGTCTGCCGACCGTTTAGCTGAAGCACTTAAATTGATAAATGTAGTTCCGAACCCATATAATGCTTATTCTGAGTATGAGAATAATCGTTTGGACACTAGAGTGAGAATAACAAATCTTCCTGAAGTATGTACAGTTTCAATTTATACCATTAATGGTAAATTGGTTCGTAAATTTAAAAAGTCAAGTATTCAAACATTCATTGATTGGAATTTAACGAATCACGCAAAAGTTCCGATTTCTGGTGGTGTTTATTTGATTCACGTAGATGTGCCAGGAATAGGTCAGCGAGTTCTGAAATCATTCATTGCAATGCGACAAGTGGATATGCAAAACTTGTAGGTTGGGTTATTAACGATAATGATGTTTGAGCAGGTGATTGAGTATTTTTTGTATTACGAAAGAGGAATACTAATTCTAAATGTTGTTCCAACATCTATTTGAGAGGAAAGAACATGTACTTTTCCTTTATGGTAGTCATTTACAATTCGACGAACAAGCGAAAGTCCTAATCCCCATCCGCGTTTTTTTGTAGAAAAACCTGGTTGGAAAATTGTTTTTAGTTGATGTGGAGGAATACCCTTTCCAGAATCTGTGATGTCAATATGAACCCATTCTGGAACAGTAGTCATAGAAACATGCAGTGTTCCTTGAGCTTCCATTGCGTCGACTGCATTTTTGCAGATATTCTCAATTACCCATTCAATTAATGATTCATTATGATTAGCCATAACGTTTTCAGGAGCATCTAATGTAAACTCTACTTTGTTAGAGATTCTAGGCTTCAAGTATTCTACTACATTTCGGACGGTGGTAGAAATGTCTCCTGATTTGAGTGATGCTCCAGAACCAATTTTAGAGAATCGATCGGTAACTTTTTCTAAGCGATTGATATCTTTCTGCATTTCGGAGGTCGCCATTGGATCAATTCCTTGCGCTTCTAATAACTGTACCCAAGCCATTAAAGAAGAAAGAGGTGTTCCCAGTTGGTGTGCTGTCTCCTTTGCCATTCCTGCCCAAACTTGATTTTGTTCTGCTTTCCTGAAGGTACTGAAAATGATGTAACCAATTAATGCGAATAATCCAATCAAAATGAATTGGATATATGGAAAATACTGTAATTGTTTCAGTTCGGGACTATTGTCATAATATAGTAAATTCTTTTCTCCACCTTGAAAATCAAGGGTGATTGGTTTGTTAACGGCTTTCATCTCAGCCATTCTCTTGTTGAAAAAATCCGATTCCTTGTCTTTAGACTCAATATTGGTTTTTAATACTTTTCCTGTTTTCGGATTCACGAGCATTACAGGAACCAATTCATTGTTTTTTATAAGGTCCTCATTAAAGGATTCAATCAGTGAATCTCGATCACTTTCTAAACGTTCAATTTCTTTTGAATCATTGTAAATGTAGGTCATGAATAAACCTTCGAAAACTTCGATTGTAAATGAAGGGTTCTTTTGTCTCCATGCATCCGAAAGAGCTAAGAGCGAATCATCGAATAATTCAGAAATTTGTTGTTTTGTGTAATCAGGATGTTGTTGTCTAAAAATAGAAGTATCAAAATCCAAATTTCTACTTCCGGAAATCATTCGTTCATTATCCACCACAATAACTGGAATGTCTGTGTTCTCTTGAATGATTGATAAAGGAAAATCATAGTTTTGGTTGCCTGATAGGTTTGTTGCTTTAGAGATTTCCTTCGTAGCCTCGATCCAGAGCTCCATTTTTCTGCGTTCGTTGTCTCGAAGTTTGGAAAATGTATTGTTGGTTAATTGAACTAATTCAACTTTCTTTTTAATTGCATCAGCCCACTGGGTTGCACGTTCTTTTTCTCGAGCACCAACTTTAGAAACAATTTGATTAGATACGAAAAGAGAAGCTCCCACAAGGAGAAGTGCGAAAATTAATAGTGCAATTTTCCATTTCTGTTTATTCGAGTATAAGTTCATTTCAACGCTAAGTTAACGTTTAAATATCATAAAGATTGTTTAGGTTTTTCGCCCTTTTTCATGAAAGATTAAATCGTACCTTCGTTCTAGTAAATGAAAGCAATAATGAATTCAATATTAAAACGTACACTTATTATTTATATTAGTCTGGTACTGTTATTGGCTATTTTGTTTTTTACGATACCAATTGCGCTTTTTGATGGGGTCATTGAGTTTGAGGACTCTGTCCAATCTTTTATGGTAAAAACTCCTATTCCCTTGTCCTACTTTCTGGGAATTGGGACTGGAGATATGGAAGCAGCCGGGGTAAAGGACTTTTATTTGACAATGACAGGGTATATTCTTGCATTTGTTTTAATTCTTGGAGTCCCTGGTTTAATTTCCTATCGATATTATTTGAAAGTTTCTAGAATAGGGGAATAAGTGTTTGATTCTAAAATTCCAATATATACCGTATGCTATGTTTGGAAGTATATACGCACATTGTATACTTTGATAAGTAATTTAGACTTATTCTTGAAGATAGGATCTTGATTCAGGGTTTTAGTATAAAATCCATAGCCTGATAAAATGAATGGTCAATAATTGGATTCTTCAAGACCTAATAGGTGATAACGACTAATTCCATCTACGGGTTTCAATTCGTTTGATTAACTCTTCCAGTTTAATGTCATTCAAAGGTTTTAAGATAAATTTATTTGCTAAGCTAGACTGAACAAATTTTAGAATATCTTCTTCTATACTTGTAGAAGACAAAATGTTTACCTCTATTTCTTTTTCTTTCTCATGTTTGAATAAAAAATGATCGAGTTTCTCGATGAATTCAAATCCATCCATATTTGGCATGTATACATCAACTAGAATTACATCTGGTATTGAACCTGTTGTTGCGAGTTGATTTTTAAGAAATTGTAAAGCGTCTTCACCACTAGTAATTGTGACAATGTCATCAAAGGAATCATTACGCGACAACAACGCCTTATTGAACGCATTCGTTAAGGGGTCGTCGTCAACGATCAATGCTTGTATTTTCTGATTTAGTAACATTATTTAAACAGTGAGTTGAAACTCACTTTTTCTCCGATTATTGTATTTAATTCTTGAATGGAAACACGGTCTTGTTTCATCGTATCACGGTTTCTAATGGTAACCGTTTCATCTTCCAATGTTTGATGGTCAATCATTACACAGAAAGGTGTTCCAATCGCATCTTGACGACGGTAGCGTTTTCCTGCAGTGTCCTTTTCATCGTAAATGCAGTTCATATCAAATTTGAGAAGATTCATAACCTCTCTTGCTTTTTCTGGAAGTCCATCTCTTTTTAGTAACGGCATAACTGCTACTTTATATGGAGCTAAGGCATACGGGAGTGATAAAACTGCTCTTGTTTTTCCATCTTCAAGTAATTCATTTTTAAATGAAGAACTTAATACGGATAAGAACATACGGTCAAGTCCTACAGAAGTTTCTACAACGTATGGGACATAATTTTCATTTAATTCTGTGTCGAAGTATTGTAGTTTCTTTCCTGAAAGTTCTTGGTGTTGTTTTAAATCGAAATCAGTTCGAGAATGAATTCCTTCTAATTCTTTGAACCCCATAGGAAAATTAAATTCAATATCTGCAGCAGCATTTGCGTAGTGCGCTAGCTTGATATGGTCATGCAAACGATAATTTTTTTCTCCTAATCCCAGTGCCTTGTGCCAGTTCATACGTTGTTCTTTCCAGTACTCGTACCATTTCATTTCTTCACCTGGACGAACAAAGAACTGCATTTCCATTTGTTCGAATTCACGCATTCTAAAGATGAATTGACGGGCAACAATTTCGTTTCTGAAAGCTTTTCCAATTTGGGCAATTCCAAAAGGAATCTTCATTCTTCCCGTTTTTTGAACGTTCAAGAAATTCACGAAAATTCCTTGAGCCGTTTCCGGACGAAGGTAAATTTTCGAAGCGTCTCCAGATACAGAACCTAATTCTGTTGAGAACATTAAGTTGAACTGACGAACTTCAGTCCAGTTTTTTGTTCCAGAAACAGGGCATGCAATTCCTAAATCAATGATCAGATTATAGACACCTTCTAAATCCTCATTATTTAATGCTGTACGCATTCTATCTTCGATAGAGTCAATTTTTGCCTGATTACGCAATACATTAGGATTTGTGGCCTTGAATTGCTCAACGTCAAAATCATCACCAAAACGTTTGAGACCTTTTGCAACGTCTTTATTTATTTTTTGACGAATCTTTTCAATGTTTTCCTCGATTAAAACATCAGCGCGATAACGCTTTTTTGAATCTTTATTATCAATTAACGGATCATTAAAAGCATCAACATGACCTGACGCCTTCCAAACGCTTGGGTGCATGAATATTGCAGAGTCAATCCCAACAATGTTCTCATGCATTTGCACCATTGATTTCCACCAGTATGATTTGATGTTGTTTTTCAATTCGGCACCTAACTGACCATAGTCATACGTTGCTGCTAAACCATCATAAATTTCTGAAGATGGAAAAACAAACCCGTATTCCTTCGCGTGAGAAATAATGTCTTTTAAATTATCGTCTTTTTGTTGCATTCCGCAAAGATAGCAGATGTAGATGAAATTTTAAATCATTTTGTTATTTAATAGCGGCAATTTATCGAGTAAATTTCAGAATAAACAGAAAGGCTGTATCTTTGCGCTTGAATGGCAAAAATTAGAGATATTGATTTGGGGGATTTTCCTTTGCTTCTTGCTCCTATGGAAGATGTAAGTGACCCTCCCTTTCGTGCGTTGTGCAAGGAGAATGGTGCAGATTTAATGTACACCGAGTTTATTTCATCTGAAGGGTTGATTAGGGATGCAGTTAAAAGTGTTCAGAAACTAGATATTTTTGAATATGAGCGTCCTATTGGAATTCAGATTTTCGGTTATGATATCGAAAGTATGAAGCGCGCAACGGAGATTACGGAGCAAACTAACCCGGATATCATAGATATCAATTATGGATGTCCTGTAAAAAAGGTTGCAAATAAGGGGGCTGGTGCAGGAATCTTACAAGATATTCCTAAGATGGTGAAGATGACCGAGGAAATAGTGAAATCAACTAAATTGCCAGTTACGGTTAAAACTCGTTTGGGGTGGGATGAAGACTCAAAGTATATCGTAGAGGTTGCAGAACGCCTTCAGGATGTGGGAATTGAAGCAATTTCTATTCATGGGAGAACGCGTAAGCAAATGTATAAGGGTGAAGCGGACTGGAGCTTAATTTCTGATGTACGGAATAATCCTAGAATGAAAATTCCTGTTTTCGGAAATGGAGATATTACTACACCTGAAAAGGCTGTAGAATACAAGAATAAATATGGTGTTGATGGTTTGATGATTGGTAGGGCAAGCATTGGGTATCCATGGATTTTTAATGAAATTAAACACTTTCAAAGAACAGGTGAGCATTTGGCAAAGCCTTCGGTTATTGATCGTGTTAGTGCAGCGTCGAGACATTTAGAAATGAGTGTGAAATGGAAGGGGGAAACGTTAGGCGTTGCCGAAATGAAGCGCCATTATACTAATTACTTCAAAGGGATTTCTCATTTTAAGGAATACCGAATGAAATTGGTTACATCCTTTGATTTACAAGAGATTAAGGATACTTTGATGTACATAAAAGAGAATTCTGAAATATTTTCCTTTGCTAAATAGATTGATTACGTTTGATTTGTTCTAAGGTCCAAGCAATTGCTTTTTCTAAAGAATAGAAAATCCTTGTTGGCCGAACAGGCTGATTAATACGTAGATAAAAATCGGCAAGTATTTTCTGAGAAAGACTGTCGATTACGATTGCATCCGTGTAAGTATAATTATTTCCATTTGGATTGGCAGCCCACTCTCTAACTTCTGGTTCTACATCAGAAAAAGAAGAAAATTCGAAAATATTATAGAATTTACCACCGTCAATATCTTCTATAAATTGATTCCCTTCAGCAGTAATTGCCATACTTATTTTTGTGAGCTTAGGAATACGAACATGATTGATTCGATTTTCATATGCCCTAAAGGTCACTCCATGAGCTTTTCGCTCCTTTATTAGGCGAGATTGAAACAGTTCTATGTAATTTGATTCTAAGGTCATCAACAATGAAAATACTATCTTTATCCAAGTAAACATAATGAAATATGCAACGATATCAAAGTTACGTTCAAGGTCAATGGATCGATGGAGACGGAGTAGAAACAAATTTATATAATGCAATAACCGGTGATAAAATCGGAGAGACATCAAGTAAAGGGATTGATTATGAGTCTGTTTTATCTTATGCTCGAAAAACGGGAGGTCATCAGTTACGGAAAATGACTTTTCAAGAAAGAGGGAGAATGCTTAAAGCATTGGCATTACACTTAATGTCGATAAAAAATAAATATTACGAAGTAAGTGCATGGTCTGGTGCTACCAAAGTTGATTCTTGGATTGATATTGAAGGTGGAATTGGAAATTTATTTGCTAACGCCTCACTTCGTAGACAATTTCCTGATTTACCTTATTATGTAGATGGAACCGCAGCTCCTTTATCAAAGGGAGGAAGCTTTATTGGACATCACATTATGGTGCCAAAACAAGGAGTTGCTGTACATATTAATGCTTTTAACTTTCCTATTTGGGGGATGTTAGAAAAAGTAGCGGTGAATTTAATGGCAGGGGTGCCAGCAGTGGTTAAACCTTCAGAATTTACTTGTTATTTGACCGAGGTTATGGTACGTGATATTATTGCATCTAAAATATTGCCAGAGGGTTCGCTTCAATTGGTTTGTGGTTTAGGGCGTGGGATTATTGATCATGTAACGTCTGAGGATGTTGTTACTTTTACGGGAAGCGCAGCAACAGGAAAGGTTCTAAAGGGAATGCCTAGAATCTTGGAAGAAAGTGTTCCGTTTAATTTAGAAGCAGACTCTTTGAATGCAACAATTTTAGGAGAGCATGCAATACCAGGAACTCCTGAATTTGATTTATTTATTAAGGAAGCAACGAAGGAAATTACGGTGAAAGCCGGGCAGAAGTGTACGGCTGTTCGACGTATTATTGTTCCCGAAAATCTTGTTGGTGAAGTACAGGAAGGTATTGCGGCTAGATTAGCGTCTACGAAAATTGGTGACCCCAGTCAAGAAGGTGTTCGTATGGGATCGTTGGCAACAAGAACTCAAGTTGATCGTGTAAGAGAAAATGTTGAGTTATTGGCTAAATCACAACAGATTATTTATGGAAATATGGATGAGTTTGTTGTGGTTGGCGCAGATAAGGATAAAGGTGCATTCTTTTCTCCAATTTTGTTTTACAATGATGATCCATATACAAAAACAGATGTTCATAATGTGGAAGCATTTGGACCTGTTTCTACAATTATGCCGTATAAATCAATGGATGACGCAATTGAATTGTCGAGAATGGGAAAAGGGTCATTGGTTTCTTCAATTGTTACTCCGAATGATAAAGAAGCAACAGAATATGTTGTGGGTGCCGCAAGTATGCATGGTCGTATTTTGGTTTTAAATAAAGATTGTGCGAAAGAGAGTACAGGGCATGGTTCACCAATGCCTTTACTTACGCATGGTGGTCCGGGAAGAGCTGGAGGAGGAGAAGAAATGGGAGGAAAACGTGGAATAATGCACTACCTTCAGAGAACTGCGATTCAAGGTCATCCTACTACGATTACAGCGATAACACAACAATTTCAAGTAGGAGCTGAAATGCCGGAAGCAAATCCACATGTGTTTAGAAAACATTTTGAGGAGTTGGTTATTGGTGAAACAGTGTTTACACATAAACATACTGTAACAACAACGGATATTGTCAACTTTGCGAATGTATCAGGAGATAATTTCTATGCGCACATGGATGAAACATCCTTGGATGGAACTATTTTTGAAGAGCGCGTAGCACACGGATACTTTATTCTATCTAAAGCTGCGGGATTATTTGTAGATCCTAAGAAAGGCCCCGTTTTATTAAACTATGGCATTGACGAAGCAAGATTTACGAAGCCTGTATATGCAGGTGCAACGATCGGTGTTCGTTTTACTGTTAAGGAAAAAATTGATCAAGAAAAGCGTTCTGAAGACGATATTGCTAAAGGAATTGTGAAATTCTTAGTGGATGTTTACGATGAAACGGGTGAGACTGTTGGTTTGGCGACAATTTTAACTATGGTTCGCAAATTGGATCAGTCAGAATAATAGAAAAAATAAATTAAAAAGTGAATTTGACATTGTTAGATTCACTTTTTACTTTATTCATGAATGACGCTAGGACAGTGTAAGGCATTTATAACTAGTCTTTAAGTAATAGATATCAGAAAGAGATTTGATTTTTAAGTCCCTACTCAAATTAATTGAGTAGGGACCTAAAAATTAGTTTTCTATTGCTTAAATTTCATCGATCCTTTACAAATATCACCTTCTTGAATTCCTACGATCCAAGCTTTTAATTGTTCTGTTCTTTCTTTTGTCAATTTTGCCTTATACAATGAAAGGCACATCACATGGGATGATCCATAATAGCCTGGTCCATAATTTGGATATCTCATTTCTAATTGAGCGTCACGAAAGATCTCCCAACTCCATTGTGATCGCTTTAAACTTTCAACGAAAATTGAATCAGAACTATATTCAGTCAAGATTTGATTATACACCTCATTTAGTTCTGTTTTGGCTACAGTGAATCGATCAGCAGCTTCTTGATTTATCCCCATTTGAGATTGGGAAAAAGAATGAGTAGCTAAGGTTAAAGCTAGGATTGTTACAAGTTTTTTCATGTTAACTTATTTATGTGGTTTTTTTTGATAGAATGGTTGACTTTCAACAATTCCGTTCGAGCCTAGTCAAATTCTATGCCATGATGTACTTTATTGAAACTAAAAATCTGAACTCAAAGATGCGATTTTAAGGTAGATCTGTTCTGTAGAAGGAGTCCTTAAATATCGCTATATATAAATAGGCAAATACAAAAAAGTTTGATGGAAACTTAAGTTTTTACTGTGAAATTGACATGACGGAAATTTGACTGCAATTTTGAGGGGACAATTAAAGTTTAGCATTATGAATAGGAGAGGATAGAAGTTTTTAGAAATAGTAACAAAGGGTTAGGACCCATATTTCGAAACTGCTGCTTAATAGTAATCATCTGTATTCGTAAGTAAGAGACCTCAGGCACTTGTAATGTTACCTATTAAAGTATTAATAGATCTAGTGAAACTATTGTTAGATTAATTTGTGATCGCTAGCGGTTAAATTTCAAACCAATTTTATGCTTGAAAGGTGATTAGTCTTATAACCAGTACCATTAAAAGATATTTCTTTTTTTGATATCTTACAGATATAGTCATATCTATTCAATCAAGATTTTATCCATGGAAATCATCAGGTTGTTCTTAATGATTAATCCATGGTAAATACCTTGGGATAAATCTGATACATCAATGGTTAAGATTGAATTGAAATCTTCTTGATACAACAAATTTCCTGTGATATCTCTAAGCTGAAAAGTCAATGTCTCATTTGACTTAACTTTGATTGTTAACTGATTTTCTGTTGGGTTTGGATATATTGAAGGTTTAATTTTTTCAATAGGGGGAGTGGCTAAAATAGCATCACTTGATAGACTAAAAACTACAGGTAAATGATCTGATAAATGGTATAGCGCTGATAAAATTGTATCTGGAACATTGTTTACTGTTGTGCAGTTAATCAGGTCCTGATTGTAACACGTTCCATTGTTTCCTAGAGCCATATAGGTTCCTTCAATATAGTGCAATGATGGATTTCCTTGTCCTAGATTTTCACTGTGCAGAACAAAATCAAAACGATCGTCCATGCCTCCACTAGCTCCAT